>JASJGU010000228.1:0-11028 GCA_033791385.1 Desulfuromusa sp. | reverse complement strand
GCTGCTGGTAGTACCCGAAATGGTCGTGACAGCGCTGGTAAACGACTCGGTATTAAACGTTTTGGAGGTGAGCAAGTTTCTTCCGGCTCCATTTTGGTGCGTCAGCGCGGAACAACTTTTCATCCCGGAAATAATGTCGGTTGTGGCAAGGATTATACCTTGTTTGCAACGATCGACGGAGTCGTTAAGTTTGAAACTAAGGCGCAAGGTCGTAAGCATATCAGCGTTTACGCTGCCTAATCAGTTTTGTCATGATACAATTCAGAGGAACCCGGTATCGCTATTGCGGTCACCGGGTTCTTCCGTTTCAGGCATAACTGGCAGAAAGATTATATGAAGTTTGTTGATCAAGTCAGGATCGAGGTCAAGGCCGGGGATGGCGGGCGCGGATGCGTCTCTTTTCTGCGTGAGAAGTTTATCCCCAAAGGTGGTCCAGATGGTGGTGATGGTGGCGACGGTGGGAGTATCTCTTTTATTGTTGATGATGCACTTTCAACTTTACTCGATTATCGTTATTTACATCATTGTAAGGCCAAGAACGGTGCTCCTGGCCTGGGGAAAACCAAGCACGGTAAAAATGGTGAATCCCTTGTGCTGCGAATGCCGAAAGGGACTCTGGTCTATGATGATGAAACCAATGAGCTTCTCGCTGACTTGACTGAAGTTGGTGAACCTTTGTTATTTCTGCCTGGTGGGAAAGGTGGCCGTGGAAATGCCCGTTTTGCAACCAGTACCAATCGTGCTCCGCGGCATGCTCAACCAGGAATTGCAGGTGAAGTTAAATCCTTGCGCCTGGAATTGAAATTGCTGGCGGATATTGGATTAGTGGGATTGCCGAATGCCGGTAAGTCGACCTTGATCTCGTCATTATCTGCAGCAAAGCCGAAAATTGCCGATTATCCCTTTACCACTCTGGTGCCTAATCTCGGTGTTGTGCCCTATGATGGGTTTAAAACCATGGTGATGGCCGATATTCCTGGTTTAATTGCTGGAGCGAGCGAAGGTCATGGCCTTGGTACCAGGTTTTTACGCCATGTTGAGCGAACTGATTTATTCCTTCATTTGGTGGATACTTCTTGCATGCAGGAAGGTGACCCTTTTGATAATTTTCAAATGATCAACGACGAGTTGAAACGCTATGATGATTCTTTGACCGGTAAGCCACAAATCGTTGTCCTGACCAAGATCGATGTTCCAGAGGTTCGTGAACTCGTTGCGCCGTTATCAGAGCGTTTTGAAACTCTGGGTTATTTGGTATTTGCAGTTTCTGCAGTGACTGGTGAAGGTTTGAAGGGTTTGGTGACAGCGGTTGGTAACGAGTTAGATCGGTTACGCGAAGTCATTTAGAATTATACTATGTTTGAATGAAATTTACTGAATTGAGGGGCTATGCGTAAGGCGTTACTTGCTCATGTAAAACGAGTGGTTATCAAGATTGGCAGCGGGGTGATTTCTAATGTTGGCGGGTTGGAAGATGCCCGGGTGGGGGCTCTATCGACGGATATTTGTCGCCTGCTTGATCGTGGTCTGGAAGTGATTGTAGTTTCTTCTGGTGCGGTTGCCGCCGGTAAAGGGCAGCTGGGAATTGTTGGCCGACCGCAGACTATTCCACAGAAACAGGCAGCTGCAGCAATCGGTCAGACACGCATTACCCGTGAGTATCAGGAAACATTCCAAGCTTTAAATTACAATGTTGCACAGGTTTTACTGACGCGTGATGATTTATCAAACCGTCGTCGCTACTTGAATGCACGCAATACCGTCATGACTTTGCTCGAATACGGAGTGACGCCGATAGTCAATGAAAATGACACTGTTGTGGTTGAGGAAATTCGCTTTGGTGACAACGACAATCTTTCTGCCCTGGTCACTAACCTGGTAGAAGCAGATTTATTGATTATCCTCTCTGATGTTGATGGACTCTACGATCAGGACCCAGCGGAAAATCCACAAGCACAGTTAATTCCGGTGGTCGAACGAGTGACACCAGAAATTGAAGCGATGGGTGGCGAATCGAGAAGCAGCCTTGGTACCGGAGGGATGAGTACCAAGTTGAAAGCCGCTAAGCGTGCAGCACTGAGCGGGGTCGGAACGCTGATTGTCAATGGTCGCAGTGCGAATATCCTCTCCCGGATATTTTCCGGTGAAGAGGTTGGTACCTACATTCTCCCGGCACAGTCGAAATTGTCTGCAAAAAAACACTGGATTGCATTTTCGAAAAAACCGCGAGGGAAACTGTTGATTGACGAAGGTGGCCAGGGGGCTGTCATCAGGCACGGGAAAAGTCTGCTGCCTTCAGGTATCTGTGGTGTCGATGGTGGTTTTGAAAGAGGTGATGCGGTGCGACTTTGTAACCGCGATGGTGAAGAGTTCGCCCGGGGAGTGATCAGCTATTCATTGGCAGAAACTCTGCAAATTATGGGAAAGCAGTGTGCAGATATTGAAAAAATCCTTGGTTATAAATATCGTGATGAAGTTGTTTGTCGCGATAATTTAGTGTTGACCATAGGCGAGGAAGAGGAGATTGATTAATGTCTATTCGTGCAGAAATGATTGATCTGGCTGTTGCTGCCCGTCAAGCCTCAAGGCAGATAGCCACCCTGTCTTCGGCGATTAAAAATGAGTTGCTGTTGAAAATGGCTGTAGCACTGGAGGCTGGTTCAGTGCAGCTACAGTTAGAGAATGAAGAAGATCTCCGCCGGGCGCGTAAAAATAATATGGCGGCTGCAATGCTAGATCGCCTGACCCTGACAGCGGAGCGGATTCGCGGGATGGCGGATGGGTTGCGCGAAGTGGCCGCACTGCCTGACCCGGTTGGTGAAATTACCGGTATGTGGCTGCGTCCTAATGGTATTCAGGTCGGTCGCCAACGGATCCCACTGGGTGTGATTGGCATCATCTACGAGTCACGGCCAAATGTGACTGCGGATGCCGCGGGCTTATGCCTGAAAAGTGGTAATGCTGTGATTCTCCGTGGTGGCTCAGAGGCGATTAATTCCAACCGTGCGATTGGTGTTATTTTGCAGCAGGTGCTACAAGATCTTGGCTTGCCGCCAGCGGCCCTGCAGGTGGTGACCACGAGTGACCGGGATGCAGTGATGGAGTTGCTGCAGCGGGAAGATGAGATCGATCTTATTATCCCGCGTGGTGGTGAGGGGCTGATTCGGTTTGTTGCAGAAAATTCGCGGATACCTGTTATTAAGCACTACAAAGGGGTTTGCCATACCTATGTTGACGCTGCAGCTGATCTGCAGATGGCGGAGGAAATCTGCCTTAATGCCAAGGTGCAGAGACCTGGTGTCTGCAATGCTATGGAGACCTTGTTGATTCACTGCGACATTGCTGCTGAGTTTTTGCCGCGAGTTACCGCAGCCATGAGCAGGGCGGGTGTTGAGCTTCGTGGCTGTGAAAGGTCGCAAAAGATCGCGGCTGAATTGATTCCAGCAACCGAGGAAGATTGGTCAACTGAATATCTTGAACTGATCCTGTCGGTGCGGATTGTCGACAGTTATGAGCAGGCGCGTATGCATATCGAAACCTATGGTTCTCTGCATACTGAGGTGATTGTGACTAACGATTATCGATTATCACAGCGGTTTCTACGTGAAATTAATTCCAGTGTGGTGATGGTTAATGCCTCTTCCCGTTTTTCAGATGGCAATCAACTGGGACTCGGTGCGGAGATCGGAATTTCGACATCCAAACTCCATTCTTTTGGACCGATGGGGCTTGAAGATTTGACCACGCGTAAATTTGTCGTTCTGGGGGACGGACAAATCCGGGAATAACGGAGATTTCATGCGTATCGGGTTGCTTGGCGGTACTTTCAATCCAATTCATTTTGGCCACATACATATCGCTGAAGAGGTGTTGAGCAGTTGCAACTTGGACCAGATCTGGTTTGTCCCAACCTGTCAACCACCGCACAAGCAGCTAGCTGGAGAGGTCTCCTTTGTTCATAGACTGGCGATGGTCGAGGCAGCTCTGTCAGCTTATCCATTGTTTTACAGCTGCGATATTGAAGGGCGTCGCGGCGGTACCAGCTATTCTGTCGAAACCTTGCAGCAGTTACATACAAAATATCCCCAGAACGAGTACTTTTTTATTATGGGCCTCGATTCTTTTCAGGAAATTGGTGCGTGGAAGGACTACTCACGACTGTTCGAATTTGCTCATATTGTGGTGACTGCCAGACCCGGATTTTCTGGTTCATTACAAGAGCTGCTGCCGGTTGCTATCGCAGATCGCTTCTGCTATGATTCCGACTCAAAAAATCTTCAATGTGACACAGGATTTTCGTTGATTACAGTAGCGCATACCTGCCGTGATATTTCCTCCACAGAAATTCGTCAGCAATTGTCGATGAGCCGGGATGTCGGGAAGCAGGTTCCACTGGCTGTCATCGAATATATTAGGGCTTATAGCCTCTATTCTTAATAGAAGATAAAAAGGTATTGATTTGCAAGCCATTGAAACCGCACTCTTAGCCGTTGATTTCGCACTTGATAAAAAAGCAATGAATCTCAAACTGTTTGATGTCCGAGAGCTCTCATCTCTGACCGACTACCTGTTGCTGGCCTCTGGGCGTTCTGATCGCCAGGTTCAAGCAATTGCAGAAAATATAAGAACAGAATTTAAGCATCAGCATGATTTGGTGCCACTGGCTATTGAGGGGATGGATAAGGGGCGTTGGGTATTGCTCGATTACGGTGAGATCATGGTTCATGTTTTTCAACAACCGGTTCGTGAATTCTATGACCTTGAGGGATTGTGGAGTGAAGCCCCCGAGGTTGAACTGGCTCAGACTGAAGCTCAGTGAAGCTGAGACTGGTTTGTGTTGGTAAGTTGAGCGAAGCCTGGCAGCGAATTGCAGCTGCTGAATATGCCGGTCGAGTGCAGCATTATTTTGCGCTGGACATTGTTGAGCTGAAAGAAGAAAAAGGGGGACGAAAAGGGGATACGACCGGATTGCTCAAACGCGAAGGGGCACGAATTTTGGAAAAGGTTCCTGAGCGAGCCTTTTTGATTGTGCTTGATGAGCGCGGGCGCAATCTGAAGTCAGAGCAGCTAGCCGACCTTTTATCCGGGGAAATGCTGCATAGTGGCCGTACCTGGTGTCTGGTCATCGGCGGTCCTTATGGTCTTGATCCAGATGTGCGTCACCGGGCTGATTTGATCTTGTCGTTATCAAAAATGACTTTTACACACCAGATGGCAAGAGTTTTTTTGCTTGAACAACTCTATAGAAGTTGCACTATTATCAAAAATGAGCCCTACCATAATCGGTAGGTGGTTTATGGAGGTGGATTGTAGCGATGGAAGAAGATAACCTAGCAGAAATAAGGGCGCATCTGTTGCAGGTGCGCGACGAACTTTTAGCCGAGTCTGAGCGTGCTTACGCTGCATCTCAGTCGCTAGGACAAGATGGCGTCCCGGATATCGGTGACATGTCATCTAACAGTTATAACCAGCAAGTATTGATGTCTCTCAGTGAGACACAGCGATCCCGAGTGCGTGATATCGATGCCGCTTTGGAACGGATGGATAAGGGTGTCTATGGTCTTTGTATGCGCTGCGAAGAAGAAATTCCCGCACGGCGCATGGAAGTTCGGCCGTTCTCCCGTTATTGTGTTGACTGCAAAGCCGAAGTTGAAAAGTTTGGTGAGTAAATAACCCTGTGACCCGTAAAGTGGGTTAGCCTGGAGATGGTCATGATCCTGATTGCCCTGCTCGTATTAGCTTTTATCCTGTTCGCTGTTGGATTTCTTTATTTCTGGGGGATTAATCCAGGGGATATAACGATTTTTCTGACTAACGATCTGAGTTACACACTGCCATCAGCAATTATGTTGATCTGTGTGTTGCTGCTAGGTCTACTGATTGGCAACGGCGTACATTTCTTAAGTGCTTTTCTCTATTCCTTTCGCAACTGGAAGGGGGGGCGTCGTCTGAAACAAGCTGAAGAGGTTGGTTCGATTTACCGACGCGGTGTCGGTCGCTTGCTTTCGGGAGATTTGAAACAGGCTCGGACGCTGCTGAAAAAGGCTTTAGATCGCGATTCTCAACGGGTTGATAGTCATCTGGCTCTGGCCAGCGTTGCTTTACAGGAGGGCAATACCGAAGAGGGGATTGGGTTATTGCAGAAAGCGCGTAAACTTGATCCGAAAGGGCTTGAAGTTCTCTTCAAGCTGGCAACAACCTATGAAGAAGATGGTCGCCGTGAAGAGGCGATGGGTATCTATAAAGAATTGCTGGCTGAAGATGCTGATAACCGCAAAGCAATGCGTGCGTTGCGCGATATCCAAATAGATCTTGGCAGCTGGCAAGATGCCTTGGTTTTACAGAAGAAGCTTCTCAAAACGTCAAAGTCTGGACCGAAGGCTGATGTAGAAAAGCTGGTCTTGAGACAATTACGTTATGAAATTGCCCGAAAAGAGCTCGAAAAAGGTGAACGGGAACAGGCGATAGAAGTTTGTCGGGATATTATCAAACAGGATGCACAGTTTACCCCGGCACGGGTGACTCTTGGTGATGCCTACCATCAGGCGGGTCGTGATAGTGACGCCGTTAAGGTTTATCAGGACGGCTACAAAGCGTTGAAAAAAAGCGTGTTTCTGGCTCGTCTGGAGGATCTTTATATCAATGCTGAAGATCCTGCTGCATTGCTGGCATTTTATCGTAGCCAGATGCAGGTTGATAGTAGTGATTTGCTGCTTAAGTTGTATCTTGGACGGCTTTGTTTGCGACTGGAAATGGTTGATGAAGCGATGCACCACTTGACCGATCTGGAATCATCTGGAATCGATTTTACCAAGCTCCACTTGCTGTTGGCTGAAGCACAGCGCCGCCGCAATAATGTCGAAGAAGCGATTGTTGAATACCAGAAAGCTTTGGGTATTGACGGTCATCTGCTGCTTGGATTTGTCTGTGATGTTTGTGGTGCCAGGTTCACCGAATGGCACAGCCGTTGTCCTGAATGTAAAACCTGGGATTCTCTGGTTTTGCCGGAACGGAAACAGATTCAGGATGCCAAACTGATTGAGGAGCCGAAGATGATTCCCCACGGGGCTCAGGAGGCATAAAATGGTAGCAGGGCCGGTGGTATTGGTTATTTTAGATGGCTGGGGGATCAGCGACAGTTGTGAGAATAATGCTGCTTGCCAGGCCAGGACACCGACCTTGGATCACTTGCGCCAGGAATGGCCGATCAGCCGATTGAGCGCTTCTGGCTTGGATGTTGGTCTGCCTGATGGGCAGATGGGGAATTCAGAAGTTGGACACTTGAACATCGGAGCTGGTCGGATTATCTATCAAGATTTAAGCCGGATCAGTCTGGCTATTGAAGATGGTTCTTTTTTTGACAATCTGGCTCTGAAGCGAGTCTGTGAACGTCTGGCTGCCTCTGGCGGTAAATTGCACTTGCTTGGCTTACTTTCGGACGGCGGGGTTCACTCTCACAACACACATCTCTATGCCTTGGTGCGTATGGCGCAACAAATCGGCGTCAAGGATGTCTGTATTCATGCGTTTCTGGATGGGCGTGATACGCCGCCCCAAAGTGCCGGTGATTATCTCCAGCAACTTGAAGAGGAACTGAAAAGCATTGGCCTTGGCCGTATTGCAACGATAACCGGTCGCTATTGGGCGATGGATCGAGACACCCGTTGGGATCGCGTTCAGAAAGCTTATCTGGCTTTGACAGAAGGTGTTGGCCAGCCAGCAAATTCTTCAGAAGAGGCCATCACAGCTGCCTATTTAGCCGATCAAACCGATGAATTTGTCGAACCTTGGGTTGTCGGATCGTCGGGCACTATAGATGACGGGGATGGCATTATCTTCTTTAATTTTCGAGCCGACCGGGCCCGTGAAATAACCCGTGCTTTGGCGTTGGCCGATTTTTCCGAATTCCCGCGTAACAAAACGCCGCAATTAGTCGATTATGTTTGTTTGACCGAATATGACGAAACTTTCGACCTTCCTACCGCTTTTTCGTCTGCAACCTATCCCGATATTCTGGCAGAGGTTGTTTCAAACGCCGGATTCAAACAGCTGCGGATTGCCGAAACAGAAAAATATGCTCATGTTACCTTTTTCTTCAATGGTGGCGTGGAGCGTGCTTGGCCGGGTGAAGATCGCGTTTTGATTCCTTCCCCAAAAGATGTTGCGACCTACGACCAGAAGCCCGCTATGAGCGCCGTTGAAATGACTGATGAAGTGGTCAGGCGGGTTGAATCAGACAAATATCAGCTGATTATTATGAACTTTGCCAATTGCGATATGGTTGGGCATACCGGAGTTCTGGCCGCGGCCATTGAAGCGGTGGAAACCGTGGATCGCTGCTTAGACCGGGTGGTCAATGCTGTGACAAAGGCCGGTGGAAAATTACTGATTACTGCAGATCATGGTAATTGTGAGCAGATGGTTGATGAGAACGGACGGCCTCATACAGCTCACACCACTAACCCGGTGCAACTTATTTTTGTTGACCCCACCAGGAAAGACCAAGCTGTCTGTGACGGCATTCTTGCCGATCTGGCACCGACAATCCTGGAATTGCTGACGCTGAAAAAACCTGCTGCCATGACTGGGCAATCATTGTTGGTCAGTTAAAGGTTTGTCAATGGGAATGGGGGGATTTCCAGGCATCAGACAGCTTTTATGGTCTCTGTTTAAGCATTTTTTTCCGCCTGCTTGTCCTCTCTGCGGTGATACTTTTCCAATTGATTATTCCGATGTTTTCTGTACGGATTGCCTGGCCGGGTTCAAGCTCATTCCTGATGCTCAGTGTTCCCTTTGTTCGCTCCCTTTTACTGGCACATCTAATAGTTCTCACTTTTGTGGTCGATGCATACAGCAACCGCCAACTTACGCAAAGGTTTACGCCGTTGGACTTTATGATCAATCCTTGCGACGAGCCATTCATCAATTTAAGTTCAATCGCCGAGTTGGACTGGATCGCCCATTGGGTGTTTTGCTTGAACAGAGGGTTGATAGTGGTTTGAAAATTGATCTGGTGGTACCGGTGCCGTTACATCGCAAGCGTTTACAGCAGCGGAGCTACAATCAAGCTCTCTTGCTTGCTCGGGAGTTTGCTCGAATCAGAAAGCTGCCAATGGCTCAAAATCTGTTACTCAAGGGGCACGAGACTGAGTCACAGCAAGGGTTATCTGCAAAAGACCGGGTCAAAAATCTTCAGGGAGCGTTTAATCTTCAGGGAACAGTCAGAGGAAAGACGATTCTGTTGATTGATGATGTTATGACCACCGGGGCAACTGTTGAAGCCTGCAGCCGAATATTAATTGATGGTGGTGCTACTAAGATTTATGTTGCGGTCATAGGACGTGCTGCATAAAATTTCCAGATGAGATAATAAATTTTTCCATGCATGCCGATGCAGTGCTATAATCGCTTACTTCTGATTTTTTCATGATGTTTTCCCTTGGGAGACTTGATGACCTCGAACCTTTATCGATTACTTGCCGAATATCCTCTCGAAACCCTGCTGCAAACCATTCCGACCGGACTGTTCCTGATTGATAGCGACAAGACAATTGTTTATTGGAACGCTGAAGCAGCGCGGATCACCGGCTATACAGCGGATGAAGCAGTCGGGCAACATTGTTCTTTTCTGTATGGTGACTCCTGCAACGTGGAATGTCATCTTTTCTCTGCAACAATCCCCCATTCAGATATTGGGCGAACCTGCTCATTTCAACACAAAGATGGACGAACCATCGCATTGACAAAAAATGTCGATCTGCTTCGTGATAATGAGGGTCAAATTATTGGAGGTATTGAAACATTTGTTGATATCACCCGCCTCAAAGAGCTGGAAACCAGTCTTCGGGCTGCAGTAGAAGAACGTACTCAGGAACTCGAACATGAGAAGGAAGCCCTCTGGGCTGTTCTTGATGGCATGCTTGACCCTGCTTATATCTGTGATGCCAATTATCGCATCATCTTTGCCAATCAGGCGATGCTGGATATTATTGGTGAGGTTGGTGAAAAACCCTGTTATCAGGCGATCTATCAAAGGGATCAGGTGTGTGATGATTGTCCGTTGCAACAGGTGTTGCAGGGACAAATAGTTCATCAGGAAAAGACCTTGAGTGAGACTGGACGGACTTATGAAATTATCCATTCTCCTTATCCCTTGGCAACAAATCCAACCCATAAACTTGGTGTCAGTCGGGATATCACCGAGCGGTTAGACTACAGACGCCGCTTACAACAAACAAATCGTGAATTGGATGCTTTTGTTTCGACCGTTTCGCATGATTTACGTTCTCCCCTAACACCGCTGATTGGTTTTGCGGAGTTGCTTGAAGAACGTTATGGCGACCAGCTTGATGGTATTGGCCATGAATGTATTTTAGAAATCAAGAAAACCGCAGAAAAAATGAAAGATTTGTTGGAGGATCTACTGTCACTGTCACGCGTCGGCCAAATAAAATTTCCCGATCAACCGATTGATGCAACACAAATTGCAGAGGATGTTCTCCTTGAATTGGCAGATAAAGTCTTGGAGTATCGGGCGAAAATTAATATCGATAAATTGCCTGAGGTCAAAATGCCTGAATCACTGTTGACTGACCTGTTCAGAAATCTTTTAGGTAACGCGCTGAAATATGCGGCTCCACAGCATCCGCGTATTGAAGTGACGGGGCATAAATTTTTTGATCGAGTGCGTTTTTTAGTGGTTGATCATGGTCCGGGGATTGCTGTAGCGGAACGGGAAACAGTCTTTGAACCCTTCACGCGGGGCAGTAGTAGCAAGGGACTTCCTGGCACCGGAATCGGTTTAGCAACTGTAGCAAAAATTGCCCGGGTTTGTGGCGGTAACGCCTGGGTTGAAGAAACCCCGGGCGGTGGAGCAACCTTTATTGTTAATCTTCCGCTATCTTGAAAAATATGAACCCAAATACGACCAAAGATTTGACATTTGTAAAACGGGGTTATATTCTGTTTCCAGTAATTAATCTTGCTATTTAATAACTAACATTCCTACGGGAGGCGTTCATGGAAAAA
>JASJGU010000227.1:0-2581 GCA_033791385.1 Desulfuromusa sp. | reverse complement strand
AAATCAGCCACCGCGCCATGAGTCGCGACATGTTTTCCCGCGGCGCGGCCCGCGCCTGCCAATGGCTCAACGGCAAGGACACTGGAATTTACGATATGCAGGATGTACTTGAACTAAAATAGGCCACCCACAGAAGCTACATTTTCAAGGAGAACAAAAAATGAAACGGATTTTGGCACTGCTACTGATTACTTCAGCTCTGTTTATTTCTGGCTGCCAAACTCTCCATGGCCTCGGCGAAGATACTGAAGATGCCGGAGAGTGGATTCAAAAAAAAGCCAAATAAGGCGTTCGGTGATAGATTTAAAACTACGCAGGGCGGCCTGATTCAGGTGGCCCTTTGCTCAATCTGAAAACGAAGATAATCAGGAGACAGCGAAAATGGCACGTATCAACGACAATTATTTAAAACTGCAGGCGGGCTACCTGTTCCCAGAGATCAGCCGCCGCGTAACTGAATTTACTACCGCCAACCCAGATGCCAGCATTATCCGCCTCGGTATCGGCGATGTGACCAAGCCGCTGGTTCCTGCGGTGCTCAAAGCCTTCCATGAGGGCGTTGACGACATGGCCCAAGGCGCAAGCTTCCATGGTTACGGTCCGGAGCAGGGCTACGACTGGCTTTCGCAGACCATCATCGATAAAGCTTACAAGCCGCTCGGCGTTGATTTGAATGCTTCTGAAGTTTTCATCTCCGACGGCTCCAAGTGCGATAGCGCCAACATTCTCGATATCTTCGACCTCGGCAATACAGTCGCTATCGGAGACCCGGTCTACCCGGTCTACAACGACACCAACGTGATGGTCGGCCGCAGCGGTCAAGCTGATGACAAAGGCTACTACGAAGGCCTGGTCTACATGCCTTGCACCGAGGATAATGGCTTTGCGCCACAGTTCCCGAGCGAGAAAGTCGATGTCATCTACCTCTGCTTCCCGAACAACCCAACCGGCACCGTTGCCAGCAAAGAGCAACTGAAAGCCTGGGTCGATTACGCCATTGCGAACGACTCAGTTATTCTGTTCGATGCCGCTTATGAAGCCTTCATCACCGAAGCGGATGTCCCTCACTCGATCTATGAGATCGAAGGTGCCAAGCAGTGCGCCATCGAGTTCCGTTCTTTCTCCAAAACCGCTGGTTTCACCGGCGTTCGCTGCGGTCTGACCGTGGTTCCTGAGGAACTGATGGGCACCACCGAGACTGGCGAGAAGTATAGCTTCAACAAGCTCTGGAATCGCCGTCAGTGTACCAAATTCAATGGAGTTTCCTACCCAGTCCAAAAGGCTGCTGCCGCTGTTTACAGTGACGAAGGTTGGACGCAGGTCAAGGAAATCATCGACTACTACATGGCCAACGCAACCATCATCCGCGAGAGCTTGACTGCCGCCGGTATCGAATGCTTTGGCGGCGTCAATGCCCCCTACATCTGGATGAAAACCCCGGAGGGAATGACCAGCTGGGATTTCTTCGACAAGCTGCTCAATGAATGTTTTGTTGTCGGCACCCCCGGCAGCGGCTTTGGTCCAAGCGGTGAAGGCTACTTCCGGCTTTCGGCCTTCGGCGATCGCACCAATGTCGAAACTGCGGTATCGCGGATTCGGGAGAAGTGGGGCAAGTAACCAGATTCTCGCCTTAAAAATAAAAAGGGCGGCCTGAGAGGGTCGCCCTTTTTATTTATTCCCTAAAAAAAAATTACTTATTTTTATGTGGTAGCTTCCAGATGAACTCTCGCTGTCTCCCATCACTGACAAGTGCACCACGATAACCGAAAGCGATCGCCGTCACCTCTACACTGAGTGACAACTCGGCATTAATATTAACACTGTCGTCCACATTGGAGGAAACGGTTCTGGCGACCTGTTTGTACTCGACAACCCTCTTCTCGTCGTCCAGTAAAAATAACCAGAGCTTAACATCACCAACTTTCTTGAGATTACCTTTCACATAGTCGGAAAAGATAAATTTTCCATCAATACTGAGCTTATCTGCCTGCCGATTCAGAGTGTAGTCGACGATGATGTAAAAATCTTGCCAACGTTGATTCTCTCCGGTTTTGGTCGACAGATCAATCAGAGTATCATCAGGTGCCGTGGCCCCCAGCAAAGAACCCGTTGTTGCCTGACAACCAGTAAGCAAAAACATGCTGCAAAAAAATATCAAGCTAATTAGTTTAAAATATCTATTCATAGCAAGCTCCTTTTTATATATATTAGATCTAATATTAACAGAAAAGCAATCCATCGGGATAATTTCATCTGCGAACTTCCAAAAATAAAGCGGACTGCCCCTGAAGGAACGAAAAAAATTAGCTGATTGATGACGAGAAATCATTGGTGAATTCAGTTGCGGTTTTTTTGATGGAGCACGACTTTTCGGTCAAAATAGAACCGACAGTTCGAAAGTTTACGATCCTTCTGCGCAAGCTCTGACAACTGATCCCTTTTGATGAGAGAGAAAAGTTAGCCCTTGCCCCAACTCTCTTGCGCCCGTTCCTCCAGCCAACTCAGATCTCGCAGCGCAACCTTCATCAATTTGGCGTGTTGCAAACTCAAGGTCTTTCTTCCCACCTGCTCAAAAGCGACA
>JASJGU010000226.1:0-7097 GCA_033791385.1 Desulfuromusa sp. | reverse complement strand
AGAACTAATCGCCCGGCTCCATTAAATCATTCAATACCTCGCGAGGATCTCCGGACAACCAAAACAGAAGAAAGCTGAGACTAACTTTCAAAACTTAGCAGATTTGGAGTACCTTGCGATTTTACTGTTTCAAAAGTATTTTCCTGACTTTTGACAGGCCAATCAGCTCATGATTTTTTGTTCAAATCTCCTGTCATTTCATAAATAAAAGCCCCAGATCAGTTTCGATCTAAGGCTATATGTCACATGTTACTACTTATGCAAAATGGACCGACCGCGTCATCTCATTCCTGCCATAAGTGGATCTCTGACTTTTGAAATGCCTCCGAGTGATCTAGGGCTGCTGTCTTGAATGTCCTTGATATTGTGAGATCAATTTTGAAACAACTTCTGAAACGCAGTAGATCAGAGCATATAGGCGCAGCTATCTAGTCTAGGATTTACATAGATAGGAGAAGATAAAATTTCTGAGCGTATGGGGTCGATTCAGGGGAAGACGGGGAAGGTTACGACTGGGAAAATAATATTATCGGTGAGAGGAGCCAAGCAAGGCGAACTGACTCAAACGAATACTGTCCGAAAAAAGGGCGGATCAATTAAAACCCGGGACGATAGCGGTCCATTTATACAAAATTCTTTACAGGGCCAATTAACTCTGTAAAATATATTTGGTTCATTCTAAACTGATAAAAGCACAAAAAAGGAGGATTGCATGAAGTTACGTTGGATTTCAGTTTGTCTTTTACTTATTACACTGCCTTCAATTCTGTATGCAGCCTGGAGCAAAAATATTTTTCAGTATGAAAATGATGGGTTTGGTGTCGTTGTATTCAATCATGACGAGCATTTTGAATTTCTCGGGCAAAGGATTTGTACGGACTGTCATCACAAAATTTTCTTCATCCAAAAGGACAAAAATCCTGAATTTACTATGAAGGACATGGAAGAAGGAAAATCTTGCGGAGCCTGCCACAATGGGGAGAAGGCTTTTGCAGTAGCAGACAGTTGTTCATCCTGTCACCCAACAAATGATATTACGTTTGATGTCCCTGATGCAGGCCCGGTGGTTTTCTCCCATGATGTGCATACAGGCATGTTTGGTTGCAGTTCTTGCCACCCTGATCTTTTCATTCCTAGTTCTGACAATAAAATGTATACAATGGATGCCATGTCCGAAGGTGACTCCTGTGGTGCATGTCATGATGACAGCACCGCTTTTTCAGTCGAAGGAGATTGTGAAAGTTGCCATGAGATGTAGACTACGAAGCAGTGCATTGTAATTGTAAAGCTTGGTGTGGAAATTTATTTTATCGATTTTTGTCATAAGCAACTGAATCGCAGTCATCCAGCTAGAAATTTTATGTTTAAAAATTCTTAAGCTTCAAGATGAATGCCTCTGGATTTTCTGGAGCATTATTATTCAAAACTTAGGAGTTTTGACCACGAAGATAGTAAAATCGGTAACCCTTTGTGATTCGTTTCTTAAATGTCCTATCCAATCAATTTCGCATATATCCTTGGAATTTTTGAAATGGGGTGGCGGGCTTGAGTTATTAATACGCGGTGGATTCCATCAGAATATGAAGCTGTTAGTATCCCTGCAAATAATCATAAGTCACCAAACCGTTGCCGATACGTGGTTGGTGAAATTCCAACAACCTGGCTAAATAAACGGCGAAACGAACTGAGATCCACGTAACCAACTTTTTTAGTTATGACTTCCAACGTTTGATCTGTTCCGGTCAGCAACTGTTTTGCCTTTTCAATCCGCATCTTTTGTAGATAATCCAGTGGGGCTTCACCCGTCGCTTTTTTGAAACGGCGGAGAAATGTGCGCTCATTCAACCCCGATCGCTTCGCCATGACCCGCACCGAGACTTTTTCTTGGTAGTAGCGGTCCAGCCATTGCTGAACTTTGAGGATTGGTTCGTCAATATGATCTTTGCTTCCCTTGAATTTGACAAATGGGGCCTGGTCACGGCGATTTCCGTCAATTAGCATCATCCGGGCACAAACGTTGGCTAAAGATTTTGATCCATATTTTTCGATCAGATGAAGGGCCAGATCAAAATGGGCTCCAGTACCGCCAGCACAAAGATAATCTACGCCATCAATAATCAGCCGATCAATTTGCAGGTCAATCTTCGGAAAGCGCTGGCGAAAGCGGTCTGCCAGTTGCCAGTGAGTTGTGGCTTGGCGACCTTTTAAAATGCCGGCCTCCGCAAGCAAAAAAGCTCCTGAACAGGCACTGGCGACAACCGTCCCGTTCTGATGTTGCTCAGAAATCCATGTCACAAGTTCAGTCTGTTTCAGTAAGTGATCTGGTCGTCCCATAACTCCCGGAACAATCAGAAGATCAATGTCCCTGCAATCTACCAGGCTGCGGTTCGCCGTTACTATCTGTCGATTAAAACTGGTGACCGATTCCCCATCAAGCGTAATCACCTCGGTATGACAGAAAAGCGCATTTGAACCAGGGGACAAACGTTTCTGTTCCCAATTGGCTAAAGTGAACAAGTCGAGCATTCCGGCAATTCCTGATTGCAAACAATTGTCATAGGCCAGCACTGCAATATTTAACATCCACTTACTCCTTTCGCATTTATCATGTGACTATAGACCATAACATGAATAGCTACCAATATAAATGCATTAATAACACTTGCCTTAATAAGATTTACAATTGCATTTCTTGACCTCTCTTCCAGCTAAGGTTAAATTGTCGCCTCTGTTTCAGGCGATCTTCGCTGATTTTTAAATAAAAACTCAAATAATTTTCAATGGAGAGCAAAATATGAAACGTTTCATCTATCAATTATTCTGCCTGCTGGCACTATTTTTACCGGCGTTACCAAGTATGGCCGCTGACTATACGGTCTCATTCAATCAGATTGTTGAGCATCCAGCACTTGATGCCCTCCGTCAGGGAGTTAAGGATGAACTATCCGCACAAGGCTTGACAGTCCTCTATCATGACCATATTGCTCAGGGAAATATTTCTACCGCCAACTTGATTGCCAAACAAATTCTTGGTGAACAACCCGATGTTGCCGTTGGCATTGCCACTCCGACAGCTCAGGCATGTGCTCAGGTGATCAAAAATATTCCGGTCGTTTTTGCTGCCGTGACCGATCCAGTTGGTGCCGGACTGGTTCAATCACTGGAAAGACCGGGTGGCAATATCACTGGCACATCCGACATGAGCCCGATTGATCGGCAGTTGGAGCTCATCCTTGAATTTCTACCGAAGATAACGACAATTGGTGTCATTTATAACTCGGGAGAAGTGAATTCCGTCACCCTGGTGAGGGTTCTCAAGGAAGAGGCAAGTAAAAAAGGGATTTCTGTCGAAGAAGCAACTGTCAGCAATTCCGCCGGAGTTTTCCAGGCCGCAAAGAGTCTGATTGGGCGAGTAGAGGCGGTTTACATCCCCACCGACAACACTGTGGTTTCCGCATTTGAAGCAATCACTCAAGTAGGTTATCAAGCCAAACTTCCAATCTTTGCCGCAGATACCGACTCTGTTGCTCGGGGAGCCATCGCCGCTCTTGCCGTCGACTATTATAAAATGGGTCGTCAGACCGGAGAAATGGTCAGTCGTGTTTTAAAGGGAGCCAACCCTGCTGACATGCCGGTGGAAACCCTGCGTGAATTCCAGATCCATCTGAACCCTGGCTCTGCAGAAAAAATGGGGTTAAAGGTTCCAGAAGCTCTGCTGACTAAGGCGGACAAGATTATCGAGTAGACAGGTCGCAGGAACGCAAGAAAGGGCACAGGTGCGAGGCTTGCAAAAAGAAGGAAAATGGGGCGTAGCCAGCTACGGCGAGTTTTTCTTTTTGAATGTAACGCAGCAGATGGGCTCTTTTGCGCGTTCCATGGAGAAATAATGACTTATTTTGCCTTCATGGGAGCCCTCGAGCAAGGCTTCGCCTATGGCTTTCTAGTTCTCGGCGTCTACCTGACCTTTCGGGTGCTAGATTTTCCCGACCTGACCGTTGATGGCAGTCTACCGCTGGGAGCTGCTGTGTCCGCCGTGGCCATTACCGCTGGATACAACCCCTTTCTGTCTCTGTTGTTTGCCTTGATTGCAGGGTTTCTAGCCGGAACAATGACCGGCATCCTCAACACCAAGTTCGGAATTCTCCATCTCCTCGCCTCAATCTTAACCATGATCGCCCTTTATTCCATCAACCTGCGGGTGATGGGGCGACCGAACATGACCCTGCTCGGAAAACCGACCATACTGGAACCTTTAATAAGTGCCGGAATCGGCATGTTTAATGCGGCACCGTTGCTTTTTGGCATCCTTTCCATTCTGGCATTATTGCTTCTGTTCTGGCTCCTGAATACCGCTTTTGGTCTGGCAATGCAGGCAACTGGGGTTAATCGACAGATGATTACCAGTCAGGGAGTCAATACCGACCGAGTGATTATCCTGACAGTCGGACTGTCTAATGGCTTGGCGGCGGTCAGCGGAGCTCTGCTCTGCCAAAGTCAAGGGGCTGCAGATGTCAATATGGGAGTCGGAACCATCGTTGCGGGACTCGCATCAGTGATCGTTGGTGAAACTCTGTTCGGTTGCCGCACGATTGGTCGGGCCTTGTTCTCCGTGTTGCTTGGATCGTTAATTTATCGATTAACCATCGCTCTGGCACTTAGTCTAAAATTGGGGCGATTCTCTTTCACCCCGAGTGACCTGAACTTGCTGACCGCACTGTTAGTGGTCGGAGCACTGACCTTGCCGAAACTGCGCAGGAAGGTGTTAAGCCGATGATTGAAATAACCGACTTGGTCAAAATCTTCCACCAAGGCAGTGTCAATGAAGTGCTGGCTCTGTCGGGAATCAGCCTACAAGTGCGAAAAGGTGATTTTATTACCGTGATTGGCTCCAATGGCGCAGGCAAAAGCACCTTACTGAACTGTCTGGCCGGCAGTCACTCCATCGACAGTGGTCTTATTGTGATTGACGAACAAGATGTTACCCGCTGGCCTGAATACAAACGCGCCACCCAGATCAGTCGGGTTTTTCAGGATCCACTGCTTGGAACCTGTGGCCCGCTCTCCATTGAACAAAATCTGGCGCTGGCAAATCGTCGTGGCAAGTATCATGGTTTAAAACGAGGGGTTCAAAGAAGCGATCGGGAACTGTTCCGTAAGCAGCTATCTCAATTAAATTTAGGCCTGGAAAAACGCTTAAAAGACAGTGTCGGTCTGCTCTCCGGTGGACAGCGCCAGGCTCTCACTCTGTTGATGGCGACCCTGGTTAAGCCAAAAATCCTGCTTCTTGACGAGCACACCGCCGCACTTGACCCTAAAACAGCATTACAAGTGCTAAAATTGACACAGCAACTTATTGATGACCAACACTTGACCGCCTTGATGGTCACCCACAACATGCGCCAAGCCTTACAACTCGGTAACCGCTTAATCATGCTCCACGGTGGTCGGATCATTCTGGATGTTTCAGGAAATGACAAAGGAGCCATGACCGTGGACGATCTGTTGGGGCAATTCTACAAAGTCCGCGGCGAAGAATTCGTCTCCGATCGAATGCTGCTGGTTTAAGCTGCACCTTCGGCACTTGACCTGACCCCGCCTCTGCCCTACTCTGTGGGCTCTTTAAACTACCATGGAGCCCCTTCTTGACTGACTTTCTGCAATACCTCTTTTCTGGACTGACCAGTGGCGCGATTTATGCCCTGATTGCGCTCGGTTTTTGTGTGGTCAACAACACCATGGGGATCGTCAACTTTGTGCAAGTTGACTTCGTTTCCCTGGGTGGCATGTTGATGTTTTCTGCTTTGTTTGGCGCTGGTTTACCGATGGTTCCGGGACTACTGCTGGCAGTGGCTGGAGTTGCACTGGTAGCCATGTTGGTAGAACGATTCGGCTTGCGACCGGCTCGTTCCGACAATCATCTGGTGTTGATTTTTCTCACTGTTGGTCTGTCAATCATCCTGCGGGGCGCGATCAAGCTCATCTGGGGGAAGAATCGGATGGCACTGCCGCCACTCACCCCCGATATTCCGGTTAAAATTTTCGGTGCCAGTGTCCTGCCGCAAGCACTCTGGATTCTTCTATTGACCATAATTGCGATCGGGTTACTGACCTGGTTCTTCTACCGCACCTCATTAGGTTTATCGATGCGAGCCGTGGCCTCTAATCCGACTGCGGCAGCTGTCGTAGGAATCCCAGCTGGCCGAGTACGGCTGACCAGTTACGCCATTGCCGGAGCATTGGGTGGTTTGGCCGGAGTTCTGGTCACTCCGATTACTACTTTAAATTACGATGTTGGTGTCTTACTCGGCCTCAAAGGGTTTGCCGCAGCCATTCTTGGTGGCTTTGGTTCGTTCCCCGGAGCAATTCTTGGTGGGCTTGGACTGGGTTTGCTTGAATCTCTCTCAGCCGGATATATTTCGAGTGCTTATAAAGATGTGGTTGCCTTTGTGGTGTTACTGTTGGTGTTGTTTGTGCGACCAAAGGGATTGCTGGGGAAATAATTAATTTAACGGAGAGACGCAGAGCGGGAGAGATTGGAGAGAAAATCTTGTTTGGAGGTTAAAAACCAAAAAAAGATTTCGTCGCCTTCTCTGCGAACTCAGCGTTCTCTCCACCTCTGCGTTAAAATATTTTTAATTATAAAGGTTAGCAAAGCATGAAAGATCAAATTCAACTTTTAATGGGTAACGAAGCAATGGGGCAGGGGCTGATCGAAGCAGGCTGTCAGATTGCCGCCGCCTACCCCGGCACCCCATCGACAGAAATCCTGCAAGCGGTGATTGATCGCCGGGACAAAGCGACTGAACCACTGCATATAGAGTGGTCAGTGAACGAAAAGGTTGCCTTTGAAGTTGCTCTGGCTGCCAGCTATACCGGCAAACGTTCTGTGTCGGTTATGAAACAAGTTGGGCTGAATGTAGCAGCTGATGCCTTCATGCGGACCGCCTATATCGGCGTCAAAGGGGGGATGCTGACTATTGTTGCCGACGACCCGGGACCACACAGCTCACAGAACGAACAGGATACTCGATTGTTCTGTCTGCAGGCTCGGGTTCCCGTGATCGATCCATCCAGTCCCGCTGAAGCGAAGAAGTGGG
>JASJGU010000225.1:0-6300 GCA_033791385.1 Desulfuromusa sp. | reverse complement strand
AATGGTTTCCCGATTTGTGACCTGACCCACGATGGGACGGTCATGGCGTATAAGATCGGCGCCAAGGTGACCGGCAAGGAGTGGAACGACGGCCATTCAGGATCAGCGACCAACGCGGCGGCCTGTTATCAAGGCTGGCATGGGATGTTCGACCGCAAGCCCGGGTTAACCGGGGTTGAAGTTCACCACGATCTCGGCGTTGAGCAGTGCTATCAGGCATATATGACCGGTGGTCCTCTCACCGGTCGCCCCGGACAGATCGACGGAAAACAGGTTGCTGGCGGCCCCGTTCGGCCAGCTGGGTTTTCCGAAAAGGATCGGGGTGGCGGTCCTCCTGGTGGTGGCAAAGATGGCGGTGGTCCTCCTGGTGGTGGTCCTCCCGGCGGCAAGGGAAAAGATGGTGGCGGTCCTCCCGGCATGATGGGCGGAGCCTCAGTCTGCGGCACGTCTGCCGGCATGTCGATCCATAAGTCGGAGGGGCTGGTGCCGATAAACGACAAGGGCGCATCCAATATTCCTGGGCTTTACGCCGCCGGCGATGCACTGGGGTCCTATATGGCTGGCGCCATTTACACCCAGGTGGGGTCGTCGCTGGCCGGGTCGGCTGTTCAGGGCGCGATTGTCTCTGAAGCTGCCGCTGAATATTGTAACGGGCTGGCACTTCCCAATATATCCAGATCAAAAATCAGGACCATCAAGAAAGAAATCCTGGCTCCGATAAAAAGAGAAAAAGGTTACAGCCCTGCTTGGGTCACGCAAACACTGCAGGGAATTATGATTCCCAACTTTGTCCTCTACATCAAAAAAGAGAGTCTCTTAAAAGCTGCATTGGCTTATGTCGAAGAACTACGAGATCACCACTTGCCGATGTTGCGGGCGGCAGATCTGCATGAGCTACGACTGGCCCACGAGACTGCCAATATGATTATCAATGCAGAGATGAAACTCAAAGCATCGCTGATGCGCAAAGAGAGCCGTTGTAGTCATTACCGACTCGACTATCCAGAAGTCGATACTAAGAACTGGAACGCCTGGATCAATATCTACCAGGGTCATGGCGGTGAAATGAAATTCGAAAAGCAACCTTTTGCCAACTGGCCAGTCTAGCTACAACAGTTTGGAACGTACGATTTAAAATCTGATATCGCCCACCCAGCAGGGACCAGTTATGCTTGCCCTCTCCGGTGCTCGGTCCCTGGGTTTTATTTTGAGCTGTGCTGCCGAATGTTTGTGGTTGCCTGTAGCGGATAGGGTTAGAATTTCAAAAATCAGAAATTCATTTTTGATGACGAAATTTAAGCTAATCTGGGTGTGTTGGCCTAAAGATGAGGGGGCCGAAAAGTGTAAGTGACTCCGACCCCAAGGGATATGGTGACAATTGGTCTAATTTCAATGAGACGCAAAAGAGATCCTTGACCTCTCTTTGTTCTTTTCCGAAATATTCTTATTTCTTGCACACTATCTGCACATTTATCTCTTAGAATTCAAGTGGCTATATTGAACACCTATTGATTTAGGTGACTTACTTTTTAATTCTAGGAGTTCTCTATGTTCAATCAACATTATTTTCACCCTGCTAATCGATTTCTGCTAGTTCTTTTACAATTTTTTGTGATCATGATATCCAGTTCTGTCTTTCTGATAGCAGGATGCGGAGTCAGTGGTAGTGATAGCACGCTGGAGACTGAAGCAACGGAAATCGTTGATATCGATTTTGAAACTACTGATTGGACTGATGCCACACATAGTAAAGGTGCTGACCCCGATTTCGAGGAAGTTTTTAACGAGGGTGTCGCTACCGAAGATGTCGAAGTTAAGCGTTTTGATTTTGTGGTAACCGAAGCACGCTGGCAAAGTATGCTCGATGACATGACAGCAACATATGGCACGTTCGGCCGAAGCTCGGCGGCTGGCTTGATTGATACAGACGACGACCCAATTTTTGTCCCGGCTGATGTTTTCTATAATGGCAAGCAATGGTATAGGGTTGGGATCCGCTTCAAGGGTAATTCTTCTCTGCAAACAAGTTGGGAGCAAGGGATACTCAAGCTGGCGTTCAAAATGGACTTTGACGAGTTTGAAGATGATTATCCACAAATAGACAATCAACGTTTTTATGGCTTCAAAAAATTAAGTTTAAAAAATAACTTTGATGATGAATCTTTTATGCGTGAGAAGGTGGCAGCAGATGTGTTCAAAGATGCGGGGTTAGTCGTATCACATACGGCATTCTATGCCTTGTATGTCGATCACGGCGATGGTCCAGAATATTTCGGTCTCTATACTCTGGTCGAGGAAGTGGATGACACTGTCATAGATACACAATTTGCCAGTGATGATGGCAATTTGTATAAGCCCGAGGAAGGTGCGGCAACCTTTGCCGAAGATGAATACGACACCATCGCAGAATATTTTGAGAAAAAAACCAACGAAGACGATGAGGACTGGTCTGATATAGAAGCTCTCTTTAACGCATTACATGACACTACCTATTCTGCGACGTGGAGAACAAATCTCGAAGCGGTTTTCGACGTAGATGTTTTTCTCAAATACCTGGCAGTCAATGGCATCATTCAAAATTGGGATACCTATGGCCGAATGGCCCATAATTACTACCTGTACTACGACCCTGACACATCAAAACTTACCTGGATCCCTTGGGATAATAATGAAGCATTGCAGGATGGAAAGTTGGGTGGCGCTTTGGATCTTGATTTTGCTAACCTTCAATCCAATAGTTGGCCGCTCATTGAAAAACTGTATGCGGATGATGTTTACAAAGCTCGCTACGATGCATATCTGGCAGAAGTCATTGATGACGCTTTTGACACCGAAAAAATCCAAGCGGCTTATGACAGCTATTATGCTTTGATAGAGCCTTATGCAACATCGGAAATAGATGGGTACACCTTTCTAGAGAGCAGTCGTGATTTTTCTAGCGCCGTCGATGAGCTCAGTGAGCATGCCGAAAACCGTGCAGAAGCTGTGAACTCTTACTTGAATTGGCAGTAGCAATAGTCAATTAATGAGTGTGTAGAAAAATGTTAGTGGTTGTCTGTAGCGGATAGGGCTAGGCATTTGCAAAACTTAGTAACAAATGGCAATGCAGAACGTCTGATCAGCAATTTTCGGGTCCACCTGCTAGACCACCAAAATTTTAGTCTTGACGAGAAAATAGCTGTCAATTGCTTTTTTCTTCTTACCCCTTTGCGTTTTTACTGACGCAGAATGGTAAGAGGCTACCGACCGTTGGCGCCGGTAGTATCAAAATGAATCATGAAGTGTTCCCCTCCCCACTTATACCTTATTTGGTTTAAGTAGTGACAACATGCTGATGATATTCAAAAATTCATTTTATATTCAAAATGCGAATGAATTCATAAATTGGGGCTTACCTGCCCCGCATGATAAAGAAGGGCAGGAAGGACCCGTAAGACCAGGCAGTGCAATTTTACGTGTTTTTTTGCTTTTCCTCAGGGGGAAGGGGTAGCGCCCATACGGTTAGAGTCGCATTGTCGGTCCATCATCGAGCTCCTTCATCGCGCCAATGTTTTGCTGGCAGATTGATCTGAACTGATCCGTAATGCGGGTGTCGCTCTGGGCTGCTGCCCAAAACCTGGTTGCGACCGGAGCAATGCTGTCATTGGTTACCTTGATGGATAGTGGGCCAGCCTGAAGCGACTCTTGAGGCAGCAGCCCACCAGCTTTTGGTTGATAATACATAGGGTTCATATCATAGACCGGGGCAAGTCCAAAGCCAGTTTCTCCGGGAATGAGGGATATGTTCCCCAGGTGCATGTCGGTATTGCCAATCAGGGTACCAAAACTGCTTAGCCAGCGAAGGGAGTCGACATCTCCTTGAGAAATGAGTTGTTCCTCATGTAGATGCTCTGCAGCGTCCACCCAGGTTTCACAATAGCCAACAAATTCAGAGGCGATTGTCATCAGAGAATACAGGGGCAAGCGGCCCCAGAGCCCAACCCTGTCAAAGCGAGCCGATTGCAGGAAGGTCCAGTCATCTGTCTGGATGATTTCCGTTTGTGCTACGGAAAAGCCTGCTTCTAACAGAACTTCATTTGCCAGGTGCTCACAAACAAGAAGGTCACTCCAGCGATGTCCCTCATCAGTGGTCCGACTGGCAAACTTAACGATAGCTCGTTGGTAACCGTCAGGAGTCTCAAGTAGAGCCGTAAACTTTGGCTGCTCCCCACCAGCAGAGGAACCGGGGCTGTCGCCCGCGATTGCTTTCTCAGCCAGTTCTTGAAAAAGGGTTTGTCGCTGATCCAAAGGGACAGCCTGTACGTTTCCGGACCGGGCCTGCATCAAATAGCGCTCAACTGACTCCTTTCCCAATATCAGATTGCCGACAAAATCTTCTCCTCTTTGCGCCAAGGCAGCGATGACGTGTTCATCCGACCATCTATCGATCTTTTCCGGCAGGCCGAGGGCTCTGGCAAAAATATGGGCAAATGCACGCCCCATAAACCCTTCAGGTCGAGCGTTCTGGATCATGTAGGGGAGGTGTTCAAACAGTTGGGTTTTCTTGCCTGACAGTTGCCAGCCATATTGTCTGAAGGCAAGAGGGTGGAGGTTGGCATAGGGGCGCACATCTCCCGTCTGGTCGATCTCCTAAACAGGAACTTCATAGCCGAGCCCGGCCAGGTTTTCACGGAGGGCATACTTGGTTGAGCGAGCGGCACCTATGATCAGAAGGTCTTTCTTATTGCGCTGAACCGCCCTGGAAAGGGCCGTCTGGCTCATAGAGAGCCGTTCCTGCAGCGCCTTGCTGGTCAATGCTCCGGTTCCAAGGTGACCGCGAAATCTGATGTCTTGTTGTTTGGTTCTCTCCATCACCGATCCTTGTGAATAGTTTAGTGGGTAGATATTATCATAAATAAAAAACAATACAATGCCTATTAAACCTGAGTTAAATAGGTATTAGTGAAGCCTCAGTGGCTTAAATCGGGTAGATACTTTAGTTTGGTTTCCATGCGGTTATCGTGAGGCATGACTCTTTTTCTGGGGCTTGTTATCGTTGTTCCTCTTGCAAACTTTTAATCAGTCGAAGGTATTCCCGTTGTGCTTCCCAGACCATATTTGAGAGCAAATTGTTGAACGGCTCATTATTCCCGCTGTTGCTAACTTGCAGGGCCGTAATATAGTCACTTCGAAGCATGGGGGGGATGATTGTTATTGGATGACCTGATTGCATGAGTACCAGATTCATCAACAGCCGAGCAGTTCGCCCATTGCCGTCAATAAAAGGGTGGATCGTTGCCAACTGGATATGCAGCCAGGCGGCGAAATGAACCGCGTGTAAGGTTTCTTTTTGCTGCGGTATCTGTTCACAACATCTTTTTCAGTTGCGCTGTCGCCGTGGGAATTCATGTCGTTGTGTTTGACTACAGCATAGGAGTTGTTTCCGGCTCTCACCACCTGATTCTTGCGGTACTGAAATAAATTAACAGCAAGAATCGGGTGGTTCTCCTTTGCTCGCTTCAGCTATGTTAGTTTCTAAGTGTAAAATTAAGATGGAAACGGCGAAGGCCCCTTACTTAAAATAGAGACAAAGAGACCTCGGAGAAGAGTCAATGGATAATTCTGACTATAAACGCATTGAGCAGGCAATTGCCTATTTGGAGGAACATGCTTTAGAGCAGCCATCCCTTGGTGAGGTTGCAGAGCACATCGGTTTGAGCTCCTATCATTTTCAACGGCTATTTAAATCCTGGGCCGGAGTCAGTCCCAAGCGCTTTCTGCAATATCTAACCATTGAAAATGCCAAAAAGCTTCTGCGTGATTCTGTTTCTGTTCTTGATACCGCCTTGGATGTCGGTCTCAGTGGACCGAGTCGCCTGCACGATTTGTTTGTCAGCGTTGAGGCGATGACGCCGGGAGAGTTTAAAGCGCAGGGAAAAGACCTCCTCATCAGCTACGGGTTTCATGCGACACCTTTTGGCGAATGTCTGCTGGCTGTCACCCCACGGGGAATCTGCAGCCTTGCTTTCGTTGATCCAGAAACTCGATCGATTGCCCTGGGTGAATTACGGGCGACCTGGCAAGAATCAACCCTCGTTGAAGACCAGGGTGCAGGTAGGGAGATTATCAAGCAGATTTTTGGCCAAACTCGCAGCAAAGTGCAGGCTCCGCTTAAGGTTTTGCTCAAGGGAACAAATTTCCAGCTCAAGGTCTGGGAAGCCCTGTTAAGTATTCCTGAAGGGACTGCTGTCTCCTACGGTTCTCTGGCGAAGGCTGTCGGCAACCCTAAAGCTCATCGGGCAGTCGGCACCGCTGCTGGCC
>JASJGU010000224.1:0-13872 GCA_033791385.1 Desulfuromusa sp. | reverse complement strand
GCCATTTCTGACCCCGCCTTGATGTGTCGATATTTTTTACAGTTGTCGAAATATTTTACACTAAGCCTTCTTACGCTTCCGTCCGTACCAGCCAAGACCTAAAAGGCCACTGCCTAGAAGGAGGATGGTGGAAGGCTCGGGTACTGGAGCAGACATTCCCGTTACTTGTAGATATTCTGGAAAACCATTGGTTGCAGCATATAAAATATCGAAATCGTATACTCCAGCAATAACACCCAATTCAGTCAAAGTGGGAGAAACATTCCTACTATAGTCAAATTTGTAAACTTCCTCGCCATTCTGGCTCAGGGTCATCCAGAAACCATCATCATGTCTTACAGAAAAATCCGCATCAAATTGTGCAACACCCGTAAATTCAAAAAGAGTTCCGTTAAAACCACTATAGCTAGTGAATGTATCCTTATATGAAGCACCAGTTAACCAAGTGGGTGAATTTAAAAATTGATCATATGTGACATAAGATTGACTACCGAAGTCTAGTTCACTTACCGTAAACGTTGCGTTAGCATCATATGTAGGCTTAAGATCTAAGAGCCAATCACTAGAGTTGTCAACGTTAGCACCATCGTCACTAATTTCAACGTCTTGCCAAAGGCTTCCATTAATAGTCATCGCCATTGCACCAGTTGCCATCAGAAGAAAAGCCCCAACCATTAATGTCAAAACTATTTTTTTCATTTCCGCATCTCCTTTTACTAAATTAAATGAGTTTAGGTTCTTTGTATCAAAATATAAAGTTTATCATTGCATATATTATTCCAAATTTATTAACTCGAAATTACAGTAAGTTAGGAAGTAAAAAGTATCGAAGTTTAAGAGTGTAAAGATTTTCGACACCTTTATCGGGGCAGAATTGAGTAGGGGGTAGAAGAAGTTCTCTATCAAAACTTAGACTTTTTGGAACAGAAAAGCCGCCGGAAACGCTCCAGCGGCTTTTTTCAAATGTATCATGTTTTTGCGGCGATTAGTTCACTGCGTCCTTTAGCTTCTGACCAGCTTTAAACTTTGCTGCTTTTGAAGCTGGAATAGCAATTGCTTCACCTGTTTGAGGATTCTTGCCAGTTCTAGCTGCGCGTGGCGAAACACTGAAAGTACCAAACCCAATTAGGGCGACTTTTTCTCCAGCCTTAAGCGCGTCAGAAATGGACTCTAGCGTCGCGGCCAAAGCCTTAGTGGCGGCTGCCTTACTCAATCCTGCTTTATTTGCTATTGCGTCGATCAGTTCTGATTTTGTCATTTTTCCCCTCCGTTGAGTTGGATTATAAGAATAATGGATTCACCAAAGTTTTTTTATAAAGTGAGTTTACTAAGAAATCAGATATGGATCGAGCCTACTATTGATGATCCCAGCGTTTGCTCTCAAGGGCAGAACTTTTGGGAGTAAAAAACTGTCTTATAAAGACAGCAAAGAAACGCACTCTCCAAGATTATCAAATCTTAGCGTTTATGGAAGGCTGAGATCGGCCAAATTGGCTAAAGGAAGGATTTCCAAATGTAACTATATATGAAAATCTGTGGATATAGCCGAAGTCCCCCTTTCCATAAGTGTTTTTTTGATTTATGAAATGTTGGATCTGACCAATTAATTCTTAAGCCAAACAAGCTCAACATTATCGGACTGAATGTAGTAAAGTCTCAGCCAAAAAAACAGTTAGGCCGTTGCTCGGGATCACGGTTCACTTCAGAACTCAGCTGCTCCAATGTCACGCAATTCACTTGATTGTACCAACTCAAATTATCAAGCAGATCACCGGGGCAGGATCTGGGCTTATAGGTGAGAAAGCATATGACTCGGGGGATGAATCGCAGATCGACGGCCGTTTAACCGAAACGATAGACCCGCTTTCCGGCGCGATAAAGTTCCACCGGCCCGTCTTCAGAAACCTTGACCACTAGGCCGAAGTGTGAGGCTGCGCTGGCGGCAGTGGTACGGCCGCCTCCAGTAACCAGACCCTTGACCTGAGATGTATCGACGATTACGCCGGTATCAAGCAGTTCCCCCTTGCGGTTGATCATCGTCAACCCATCCGATGAGAGGATACGGCTCAACTCGCCGGATCGACCCAGAACACCGAGTTTCCTTCCGCGCACGTGTTCCACCAGCGCCTGGCTCAAAGAGCCACGCCCACCAACAGAGCCCTTACGCAAGGCGTCAAGGCCTGTTTCGTCATCAGCAATCAGTACCACCGTGCCGTGTCGCGACTTCGAAAGAGCATAGATAGAACCGACCAGAGACTCGACCGAGCGCTTATCCAACTTGCCAGCAAAAAATTCGCGGAAGATATCTGGATCATACACCCCCCAGATCCCCTTACGCCAGACCAAGAGACGGCCACCATCAAGAACGACCTCGACTTCCGAGACCTCATTAACAAAAATCGCAAAAGCCGCCTCCCCGGCCTTGCCAAGTAGGGCTTGGGTATCGCGCCAGGCCAGCTGTTCAACCGACTTGCGCGGACTCGGCGAGCCTGTCTGAATGGTCCCCTTAACATTCATACGGATGTCGCACACAAAGAGTGTCCGCAAACCATCGACGAAACGGTAGGTCAGCGGATTACGGAAAAAGTCTGTGCTGATGCGCTGCCGCTCCTTTCCCAGATCGAACCAGTTGTAGTTGGAGGTCTTGAGGGAATCGATAAAATCGTCAAGCTGAGAGCGATAAACCAGAAAACCAGTCGTCGCCGGGGTCCCTTCATAACGCTGATAGGAGAGGTTTTTCAGCAGCTGGATCAGGCTCTCAACCGGCCAGAACACCCCTTTTCGGTCGCCGCGCAGGTAGCGAGCCACGGCGATATCCGTGAGTGAGGTCAATAAAGCGGTGCGAAAGTGCGCAGCGTAAGCTTCCGCAGAAAAGCCGCCGTACAATCCCTCGAAGGCAGCAAGCAGTTCCTGGACGAAACAGATCTCGGTGGTAGTGAAAGCCAGTTCATCACGAGTGGCCCTGAACAAAAAGGGGACCTTGTCGAAGCTCAACTGAACCAGAATCTCGCGGCGGTTTTCCGCTTTTGGTAAACCTCCCCCCTTCTCTAATTCGACCAGAGAGATTCCGGCACCTCCTAGAAAGGCGCTGATACTTTTTTCGATGGCATGAAAGGCTGTTTTCGGCATGGACTTACCATGCCTTAATGTAAGTAGTAGTTCAAGCGTCTTCACCGTTCATCGAGATGAAATTCTAAGTAAAATTCCCCAAAAGTCACGGTACCCCATAGGTCAGTCCTACCATTTAGTTGAGCATTCCAGATTTAACCTCCGTTTTCGGGGGTAATCCGCGATATCGCCCTAGAACACTTGCCAATAGATACTATCAAAAGGAAAGGTTCACTACTTTATGAATTCCGATTCCCTATTTACCCCGGCCCGGATCGGTCGTGCTGGCGAAGATGTGGCGTTGCAGATAGGAGCAGTAATCAGGGATGAAAGAGGATCGCTGGTCATTGCTGTAAGCCATTGAATTTTTATCTTTTCTTATGGACTGATGTGATGGTCGGCCAAGGTTGACTTGTTCTACTTGTTGGTGCAGACTTTCGAACGTTTTACCTTTTTCATATCTTGATTTCCAAGGTGTAGATGACCGAAGAAAAGAGCTGATTCGTCTATTCAATCTACTATGTTCGGGATCGTCTCGTTGATCTATTATCAGACCGGCTGACTTGATCCGGGTCGGCTCTACCTGTTACTGACTCTCCCGATGTTTATTCTCGACCGGGAGATATTGTAGGCCAGATCATGACACATCTTAAAATCGGCACGACCATGCTGCCCGCAGTCGGAGCCTATAGAAAGGAACCGCGCACTGTGCTGATGGTCGTGATTAACAATATTCAGCTTACACAACTGGAGGAGCTGGTTTTTACCACCGACAACCATGCCCTGTTTATCGTCGAAAACACCTTCAACGTTTTGGGCTCAACGTTTTCCCGCCGCAAGATCTACTGAAGTACGTCAGCATTTAAGAGAACAGTTGCTGCTTGCCAGATTTCTGATCAATCTTTATGCTGTTCTTTACAAAAAAGGAAAAGGTTTTGGAAATGGACAAGACACTAGATAATCACATGACTGAACCGCGAGTTCCCAAAGGAAGCTACGATCTGCGGATTCTGCAAGCGTTACGTCGAATAATCAGGGCCGTCGATATTCATTCACATAAACTGTCGATTCAGCACAAAATTACCGGGCCTCAGCTTGCCTGCCTCATGGTTGTCGAGGCAGAGGGGCCTTTGACGAACAGCAATCTCGCGAAAAGGGTCTATCTGAGTCCAAGCACATTAGTTGGTATTATTGACCGGCTTGAAGAAAAAAGACTGGTGGAACGCAATCGCAGCAGCGTCGACCGCCGGCAAGTGCATATCTCGATCACCCCGCAAGGCAAGCAATTAATTGCTGATGCCCCATCTCTACTTCAAGACACCCTCGCCAACGCGTTGGTCGAACTGCCAGAAATTGAACAGGTCTCCATTACCATGGCCCTGGAAAAGCTGGTCGACTTGATGGAAGCCCGCCACATCGGAGCCGCTCCTTTACTTGAAACCGGCTCTCTCAACCGGGAAAAATAAGCTTCGAAGTACGGCTGACTTCACTAGCCACTCAAACCATGAAAAGCCCATCTCTTGACAGGGTGAACTGTTTCTGACAGAATAGTTCGCATACGAAACATTCGTAAGCTAAATGCCTTACAGCATTCTTTAAAGTAAACTGCAAACAATGAGAGCCACAGATATGAGACAGCCTTAGGGTCGTCCATAAACTCGATCTGGCACGACCAATCTTTTCTACGTCGCAAAATCGCGACACAAATCTGAATCTGATGCGCCGCACTTTTGTCGTCATGCGTTATTGCATGGAAACAGCAACCCTTTGCGCCCGAGGAGCTACAGCTTTTATACCTATGAGTATTTACTCGAACGCCCAACAAAAAATTGCCGAACATCTGAGCACAGACACTAACCCCCCAGCATCAACGTGGACCGACTGGCACTGGCAGCTGAAGCATTCGACTACTCGGGTCGAAACCTTTGAACGATTACTCGATATTCAACTGGAACCGCTGGAGCGGAGGAAGGTTGAGTTGACGCTGAAGAGGTTTCCGCTTTCGATCACGCCCTATTATCTGTCGTTGATCGATCGTGAAAATTTCCGTAACGATCCGGTCTTCAAACAAGCATTTCCTGATCCGGAGGAATTGAAGGTCGAGCGGTTTGATATGATCGATCCGCCTGCTGAAGACCATGACAGCCCGGTCGCTGGAATCACTCATCGCTACCCGGATCGGGTGCTGTTTCACGTCAGTAATGTCTGCGCCATGTATTGCCGGCACTGCACCCGCAAGCGCAAGGTTGGCGATATAGACTCGATTCCTGACCGGAACCAGATCCGCCAAGGGCTCGACTATATCCGCAAGTCACCTGAAGTCCGGGACGTGCTGCTCTCCGGTGGCGACCCCCTGATGCTCAAAGATCTCTGCCTCGACTGGATTCTGACCGAATTACGCAAGATCAAGCATGTCCAGGTGATCCGAATTGGCTCGCGGATGCCGGTGGTGCTGCCTTACCGAATTACTGACGAGCTAGTTGCGATGCTGAAAACACACCAGCCGCTCTGGTTGAACACCCACTTCAATCATCCCCGCGAAATCACCAGCTCTTCACGGGAGGCGCTACGGAAACTGGCTGATGCCGGAATTCCGCTCGGCAACCAATCGGTCCTGCTGGCCGGTGTCAACGACTGTCCGCGGATCATCAAGTCGCTGGTTCACAAGCTAGTGGAAAACCGGGTGCGCCCCTATTACCTCTATCAGTGCGATCTGTCCGAAGGGCTGTCCCACTTTCGCACACCGGTTGGCAAGGGGATCGAAATCATGGAAAGTCTGATCGGTCATACCAGCGGCTTTGCTGTCCCGACTTATGTCATCGATGCCCCTGGCGGTGGGGGTAAAATACCGCTGACGCCGAACTACCCGATTTCCCTTTTGCCAACAAGGTGGTGCTGCGCAACTACGAAGGGGTCATCACCACTTACCAGGAGCCTGACAGATATGAAGAGAAAGTCTGCGACCGCAAATGCAGCAACTGCGAACTGCAATTAAAACTGGAAGATGGTGAGGAAGTCGATGTTTCAGGAATAGAGAAGCGGCTCTCCAACGTTGATGAGACGATCAGCTTGACGCCGGCAGATAACCCGCGCATGGAGCGAAGACATGAACATTGATCAGGTAGAACGCTTCGGTAAGTCAACGATTCAGCATGGCCCGGGGAATGATCGGGTTTATTTGATGAAGCTGGATAATAACGATCTTCCGTCAATTTTATCCTGGATCAACAATTTGGTCACCCTGCATAGCTATTCGAAGGTGTTTGTCAAAATCCCCGTCTCCGCACAGTCAGTCTTCAGCGCCGAGGGCTACCGGGTCGAGGCGACCATTTCAGGGCTCTTTCGAGGCGAGCAAGATGGCCTGTTTATGGCCCGATATTATCAAGAATCACGACTCGTCGATCCTGATGCCGCGCTGGTCCAGGAGGTTCTGGACACTGCCCGCTTAAAAGCCGAACAGCGGCACGCCACTTTCCTTCCCGCTGACTGCGACTGCCGATTGTCAAACCCTGCACACTGTCGAGAAATGGCTGAACTCTACCAACAGACATTCGCCAGCTACCCGTTCCCAATCCATGATCCGGAATATCTGGCGACAAACATGGCAAAAAACGTACTCTTCGCTGGAATCTGGCAGGGCGGGAAATTGTTGGCACTGGCCTCAGCAGAGATCGACCACCAGGACAGCAACGCTGAATTAACCGATTTCGCGACTCATCGAGACTGGCGCGGCCACGGATTGGCGAACCACCTACTGCAGCACCTAGAAGAAGAGCTGCGCCTGTTCGATATCAAGACCAGCTACACCATCGCCCGAGCAACCTCATTCGGCATGAATATCTGTTTCGCCCAAAATGGTTACCAATTCTGTGGCACCTTGGTCAAGAACACCCAGATAGCCGGTGGTCTGGAGAGCATGAACGTCTGGCACAAGAATTTGGAAAAGATCAATAATGTATAATATTTTGACCGGTGGACAGCGTAAGGAAATCGGCAAGCTGTTTGAAATGCTGCTCTGGTAGCCGAACCGAACGTTTACCAACGCCTATAGCCTGGACCGATGCATCAATCAAGCGAAACTTACCCCACCCGATTTGCTGATCATCGATAACGCGATCGATACACCGGAACGCTGTTTCAATGCCCTAACAGAGCTGAAAGAGAGTCAGGAAACTGCAAAAATACCAATCATACTACTACTGACCGACCCAGGACAAAACAGCGATGACAGGTCGCGCCTATTGCTGGTCGTGGATGATCATATCCCTGAGCCCTTCAATCCAGCCGCAATAAAAACCGTAAGTGAACAATTCCTTTAACCGAAAGATGAAACAAATGAACTGGCAAGACCAGTTGAAAGACTACGTCAACAGTATTGTGACCACAGAAGAACGTAACATCCTGAAAGGCAACGAAACTATGTGGGGGACCACACCCTATTTTGCCTCCCTAATGGACCGGGACGACCCGAACTGCCCGATCCGCAAACAGGTCATTCCATCCAACTTGGAGCAGCAGAACCGCTATGGAATGGATGATTATCTGATTTGGAAAGAGAACCGAGCCGAGCTCTCCTACTTTTAGTGCTTCGTTTGCTAAAGAGCGTTTAAATGATACTTCGTAATGATTGTTATCTTGGTACCCTCGACATACTGCTTCACCTCCCTCAGCAACATCACAGACCACAGTCGATTTAGGGAAATAGGTAGTTGATGGACAAAGTACATCTGTCTGGTCTTCAATGTAGAGGCGCTTAAGTCCCTTGAACTGGGCTTTTACTTGTGCAGTACAAAGCCCTTCCTGTTCGTGAACGATCGTCGTTGTACCGACGCCTTGCGCATCAAATATGTAATGAATAAGGACGTTTTCTTTAGAAACTGAACTAGTCAGATCTGTGATGGAGACCCACTTACCAGCCAGAAACGACACGTCACCAGCGGACTCTCCCTTTGATCCGAGGGCTGTGCATGGAGTCGTTATCTCCTGGGATTCTTTTAAGATCCAGCAAGACGCCGTTTTCACGATAGCGGGTGGCATCGAGCTACCCGCTATCGTTTGGTAAACTTAAATCCCATATTGGTCCCTGACAAATAACCGTAACCCTTTACGTGCTAACCGACCCAGCGGCGCCCTAAATGTGACTTGCACGACTCCCGGGTGGCGGCCAATCTCAATAGCACCAGTGATGGTGGCCCGATTTTTAACCTCCGGTACAGTCATGTCCAACAACTCAGCAGCCCGTGTCAGACCATTCTCGGTGGCGGCGTTCAAATCCGGGCCGGTGCCGATCACCGAAATAGGGGCAGACTCTTCCAGTTTTTCCACGCCCCAAGTCTTAGCTATGGCCTGCGCCTGTGCCCACTCTGCGTCGGAGAGGGGTTGGGCTAGGAAGGGTAAGTCTTCAGCTACTGGGAAGAGAATTGGTCCGTCAAGGTTCAGTCCCTTGAGGAGATGAACCTGCAATGTCACCGTGCCCGATACATCGCAGGTGTGGCCGGCAATTTCGCCATCGCCCTGCAAGGCATGCATATCACCCAAGTAAACCCCACCGCCCGGTGTTTTGACCGGGCAGATCAAAATAGCGCCCGCACGCACGGCGTCAATGTCCATGTGGCCATCAGTGCGCAGTTCAAGCTGCTCAGCAGTAAGTGCATACTCGTGAGGTGCACCAACGAGGAATGTGCCAAAATCACCCGCATTGTGAGAGTCTGGAATTTGAACGGCGGGAGTGGTCCCTAATTGCCCCATAAAGGGCCGCATCCGAGCCACCAGACCCACCAAATCGTGAGGGGCAAAAGTCAGGCCAGGGTTTTGAATGGAGTTTTCGGGCAAAGCCGCATATCGTTTCGAATCCTTTGCAATTAATTCCGCTGCCTCTTGGTGTAAGGTGACCCCCACTGTGCGGTTTTCGTCGAAGGCAATGGTGTACCCATTGGTGAAGTTGAAGGGGGCGGCATCGGCTCCACACTTAGCGCACCGAACGGCTGTCTGGCCGATACCCTTGATGATGGTTTTGGGATATAGGGTGCCGCACTCTGGACACTGGCCGGCCACATACGGGTCGCCTAAAAACCGCCCGTCCATAAACTTATCATTGCCGGAGGACGTCGCCTGCGAGGTGACGATAATTTCTTTAATGCGGATGGCAATGGCATCGCCCACTTCTGCCCCAGCCACCGCTACCGGTTGCGTTACTTCGTGCCCGCCCCGAATCTCCGGTGTAATCATAGGGCCCCAACACCCAGGCGCAGTATTGGCCACAATGTGGCCGCCATCGCGTACTGGACCAAGCATCGGGCGGTTAGGGTCAAGGATGCCATCGACAAAGCGGTCTACATAGACCGTTTCGTGGACCACGCCTTGCTCTTTTCCCATTTTCTGCTCTTTTTGAGGATCTGACATCATAATTTCTATCTCCTTTTCTAAAAGTGATAGGAAATTGCCTTTGACGGGGTGTCACCAACGACACCTGAATCGCTCTTCTCGCCAATAATACGGGCTGCAATTGGCCACTATTCAAGTTTACAACATGCTATGCAGAAAAACAGAGTATCCCCTTAATTAAGGTTATCAGAAAGGTACTGTAGGCAGCACGAACAACGGCAGACGAACCCTGTACCAGCCGTTATCATAGGAACCACGGACCAATTCGTATGATGTTGGGAATTTGTACTGCACGCCGAATGACACAAATCTTTTCACCAAAAGTAGATTTTAATGTCCAATTATCTATTCAAGACTGGTTGTGCCGAGAAGTTGCAACTTGTGGTAAAGCTTTACCGTGACCACCCAGATACTGGAGTCGACGTGATTTAATAGCAGGGATTGTGTTGATCCTTCTGTCATTGGTTTTGTTATGAGTTCCTTCTTGCTAGCACCCGTAACGTAATCGCAGCAATTGTTGTCAGCACAGCCGCCATTGCACAGGCACTGCTCATTCCCAGCCATTGCCAGACTGCACCGAACAGTACAGCTCCGGGCAAAGCCATAAGGCCGCTCAACAGGTGATAGAGGCCGAATACCGTACCCTTCTGCTCAGTAGGGGCAAAGTCTCCCAACAGGGCACGTTCCGCGCCCTCGGTAAAAGCCAGTGCTGCCGCATACCCCAGGAACAACATCGGACAGCGAATGGATGGCATCAGCCTTGATGGCCAAGCTCCCTGAGACAACTGCCAGCGCCAACTTGATTCCAGCCAGCAGCATATTAGTCAAAATGGAGAGCCAGGCAGTCTTTTCTGAGGTTTCCATCGCCTTACCAACCGGTAAAATAGCCGACCAGTCCAACCAACAAGCCGACGGCGAAGTTGATCGACTTGATCCGAACGAAATCCCAGCGCGAGTCGGCCAGCAGGGGCAGCATGCCGTGCCCATCCTGGACGACAGAGCTGGCCAGCAGCACGCTAAAAGGGACCACTCCTTGCGTGTACAGGGTGAGAAAAACCAGATGCGGTCCCGATTCGGGGACGAACCCCACCACGCAGGCCGCCAGCAGCATGAGCAGCTGGTTGGTCTGCATCCAGCCGCCCAATTGAAGGTGGTCCACCAGCAGATTCATCAGCAGCAGCGCGCCAAAGGTCCAGATAAATATGCGCGGGACATGCACCTTGGCCACATGTTCCCAAAGGTGCTTCTCCAGAAAGTGATTCGGCACCGTAGCAACGATGAATAGCCCCACGGCCGAAGTCAAAAGCAGGGTGATTCGCAGCCAGTTCCAGGCTGGCGGTCCTAGTTGGCCACTCAGCAGGCCGAGGATGAAGAGCGACAGGGTGGCGACCAACACCCCACGGGCCAAGGTGCAGTGCCGCCACTGGTGCGTAATTTGCCCGCGAGAAAAGCACTTACAGTCTTCTTCCTCTTCATGGAGGTCGAGTTGATGACTGCCCTTGGCCCATTGGTCAGCTTTGGCGCCGAATAGAAAGTCGGTTAGGACCCCCGCCGCCAGACCCACCAGAAGCAGGACCAGAAAGACAACCCCGGCGGTGCCAGGAACCATGGTCAGCATGACGAACGACTCGTCACCGCTGGTGGCAATCATCGCCGCGACCACCGCACCCAGCGAAACCATTCGATGGGAATAGAGGGCGACGACCGCAAATGCTCCCATGCAACCTGGAGTAGCCCCCAGAAAGGCAGCGAGTAGGTACTGCTTCCAGCGACTGCCGCGCAGTCCCTGTTGCCACATCCCCTGGCTGAGCACATTCAGGTATTCGATCACCAGCATCATCACAAAGACGAAACCGGTGATCATCAGAGCATGACCCAGGCTTTCGCGGAAAAACGGCATCATCTCCCTCGTTCCTCATTCCCTCTGGCGGCGCCCCCAAGGCGGGCAGATTTCAACAATTATCGGCGGTCTTTTTTTTTACAAAATCCACTAAGTACAGTGTAGCAGATATAGACCGATCCGCTGATCAGAATGCCGGCCGCAACCTTCCGGTTGGCATTAACGCTGCTTTTTTTCCAGCCAAAGCTGATGATGCCGGGAACCCTCCCGGAGCATCTTGGTGCCGCATTCTTGACAGGATAGATCCTGGCACCGCACCCCCGCGCGGTGAGAAACCTTGGCCTCACATTTCGGGCAAACACAATCCCCATCGGTTCCCATCTCATGCAGTCGTTTTGTTGCTGTCATGGTTTACCTCCTGATTTCATTGCGTTGTTAAAGCTGAAAACTCCATTTGGTTCAGTTCGGAACAAAATTCACCCCCTTCGTGCATCACGGATGGAAGGCCGGTAGCAAAAGATTCATAATTCCACCGACCAGGATCGCGGAGAAAATCATAATCAGGCTGGCGTAAAGCATCATCTTTACCCCCCAGCTCTCGAATCAACACGGCAAAGGTGGCAATACAGGGGAAATAAATCGCCAATACCGTACAGGCAATGATCAGCTGTTTTATGGAAAGATCGAGCGGTTCAAGCATGCCGACGGCCACATCCTTGCGCAAAAATCCGATGATCAGCGAGGAAACCGCTTCTTTTGGCAGCCCCATGAGGTTCACCACCAGAGGCGTCGAAATCTCGGAAATGACGTCGATAACTCCGGTCAGGTAAAGTATATTGATGAACAAAATGCCAAGTAACACCAAAGGGATGGCTTCCAGCACGAATCCCCGAATCCGCATCCAGAGCTTCTTTATCAGGGTTCCCAGGTGAGGAACATGATAGTCCGGGATTTCCAGAAAGATCTCCGGGCTATAACCGGGTCCGACGAAGCCTGTGAGCACCATCGGCACATTTATCCGCTACAAGTTGGGCAGCGGCCCCGCCCCTTGTCCCTGTGTAGCGGCTGTATTTGTAGGTTCACTTGCGTTACGGCCTGCTGCTTTGCCAATTGGGAACTTACGACCCTCTGTTACCAGAACGCCGCTCCCTTGAATTACCGGGGTGAACGGATAACTCCCCGGACGGGACTTTAACCCGTGAGATATTCAACTGTTACTGCGAACGAATGTCCCTTCAATATAGACTTCTGATGACCTTCCAGATCCTGATATCCGAAGTGTCAATCCTTGACTGTGCGAAAAGCAATAATCGAAGCCCTTGACCTGATCAAACCCTAAGACATGCCCCTTTAGGTCTTCGCCGGAAAACTATAGCTTTCTTTCAAATTCTTCGACCTGCTTTTCGGCTTCGGCTCTGGTCATATCGTATTTCTCTTCTAGTTTGCCTATTAGTCGATCACGCTGACCGGCAATAAAATCGAGTTCATCACCGGTCAGCTCTCCCCAAAATTCTCTGGCGAGCCCCTTGATCTGGTCCCATTTCCCTCTAAGTTTCTGACTTTTCATGCGACTACCTCCTTTGCCTTATAGCCTCCATTAGGTGCCGGATATCTTGGTCGGTAAACCTAAATATTTGATAACAGTTCAAACATTCGCAGGACATCCCAGGCATAAGATCAGAAAGACTCAAGGTGATTATATAACCGCAGTTGGGGCACTCAACAGTTACCTATATCGTCCATTCCGTACCTCTCTTACCCACATGAGGGACCTGCATTAAAACCCCTGCACAGCTTGATACAAACCGATAAGGGCCTGTACCGCCAGAAGCTCAGCATAATAGGCGGCCTTGTGGCCGACGAACAATGCCTCTTAGCGATCATGATAGGCGCCGAAAGGGCTGATTGCGGACATCACGGCAGCACCTTCGTCAAACTCGGCACCTGTTGAGGCATGTCAACTCATTTGCTTTAACTTTTGTTTCTGCTTTGTTATTAAGGCCATCCACTAACATTGTTTCGGTGACGAGTTCACCTTCGAACTAGTCAGCAAATATTTGAATACCCCTCAAATCACATCCAATTGCAGTTCCTTGTGGGGGCGGTTAATTTTTCGCCAGATCCTCGTGCCTACTTTCACCCCAAAGAGATTTTGCAGCAGGTAGAAAAACGTATTGATTCTCTCCTCCGCCAAGGCGTCGAGATGGAACAGGGCCAAATGTAATTTCAGATAAACTCATGGTTGAATAATCCTATCCTTCGTTTTTCCAGCATGGCAGTGATTAATTTTATTATACCTCCTCACCGTTTATTTTTTTCCTAACACCAGCATTTATAAAATATTCACGGTATTCTTCTTCAAATATTTGCCCTGCCAATTCTCCCGAACAATGACAGAATCCAACAAGTCTCACTCCCCGGCTTTTGAAAGCAGCAGTGTTTGCATTGCTGTTCGCTCCGTAATTTGCGAAGAATTGATTCAGGCTCATACCCGCTTGAAACTGGATTCGACTCATCTTCACGATACGCCTCCCTTGCTA
>JASJGU010000223.1:0-2716 GCA_033791385.1 Desulfuromusa sp. | reverse complement strand
CATCGGAACCGGCGGCAGTGGTGGCGGTGTCTATTTCTCAGGTGCGATGCGCTGCCCAAAATGCAGATCTGATATGAAGCAGATCGATGTCGACGGCACCATCGTTGATCGCTGCACAACGTGCAATGGTATCTGGTTTGACGAAGGGGAGGTTGAGGCGCTAAGTAACAAGGAGGCGTCAGCCGCGATCGATACCGGCACAACGGATATTGGCAAGTTGCATAACACCATTTATGACTACCGCTGTCCACGTTGCGGCGGTCAAATGGAAAAAAAGGTCGATTCGCAACAGCAGCACATCTGGTACGAAACATGCTACGACTGCAATGGATCTTTTTTCGATGCCGGTGAATTTCGCGATCTCGCGCAGATGACGATCTCGGATTTCTTCAAAAGACTGGTCACGCCGAAACGCGAATAACGGCTACAATCCACCCCGTTAATCAAGGTTCATGAACGTACGCTTCACCCAACTCGGAAAAGTTGAAAAGCCTGAATGCCCTTTCACCGTTAAAATCCAGCACCCTCAGATCATCGGTTTCAAGCCAGTCGTTGGTTACCGCGATGAAGTGTCCACCATAACGGTCCTTGGCAAGTTCAAGAGGAACCTCATAAGCAACAAATTTATCGATGCCCTTCAATTGCAGTGTTTCCAACAAGGCAGCGTCCTCAATAAATGTGTATGAGGTAAGAATCACTATGGGGCCGCTACCCGTCATCAGTAAGAATGATTTCATTTCAATCTCCCGGTATTAGCTTGACGGCACAGGATTGACCCGTTGGCATAGCACGTGGATATTCAAGCGAGCCATCATCTGGACCGTTGTGTTAATCATCCCGCTATGGAGAATCTTCACGACCGGAGAGAATCGGGTCACAAATCGATTCCCCATACTTATAGTTTAGTACTATTTTCCTTCAAGGACAGAAAGTATCAGGACCCCATCAGTTTTTGACCCAACCATTACCAGGGCAATTCCTCACCATCGTAGTTGAAGAATTTTCCGTTACTTTCAATGGTTAAGTTTTCGATGACCCCAAGCATACCGGAAATGCTTTCGGCTTTGGCCAGTGGTGCGTTGGCACCACCCATGTCAGTTCTTACCCAGCCGGGATGCATGACCACGCAGGTAAATCCCTGTGGCGCAAGCTCGGCACTGATGATTTTGTTGATTTGATTCAGGGCCGTTTTGCTGGTTCGGTACGAGTAAAGACCACCTGTCGACAACTCAATACTTCCAAGCTGCGAAGTGATGCTGACGATGGTTTTCTTTTCCCCTGCCTTGAGGTTGGGCAAAAGAGCCTGCGTTACACGCAATGGACCCAGGCTGTTGACCTGAAAAGAACGCTCCATAACTTCAAAATCAAGTGTATCCAATGTTGAATCTTCACGATTGAGCATCCCGGCATTGTTGATCAGAATATCGATGGGTACATCGCTGAGCCGCTTTGCCAAAGACGCTACACTCGTCTCGTCTGCCACATCCAGTTGTTCTACCCGGGCACCGGTGGCCTTCAAATCAGTTGCCTTCCCCGGGTTTCTGGCGGTGCCGATAACCTCGTACCCCATCCCCTGGAGTTGTTTGACAAACTCCAGACCAAGGCCCCGGTTTGCCCCCGTTACCAACACGACACCTTTGTCATTGGCGGATGCGGCAAACGGAAGTGAAAGCATGACGGATAACACTGTGGTCAAAACACTTGATACTCTCATGTTGATATCTTTTTCCTTTACTGGTGACTTAAACGGGAGCCAGTCAAAATTATAGATTCCCCCATTCGACACTGCAACGAGGCGATGGTGACGATATGCTTCTTGGCGGCACAAAATTGACCCGTTGGCAAAGCATATGATTCTCAACTTTTGAGAACCCCTTCAAATAAATTAGAACCCTGGGAGACCTCCCCACCCTGATTAAACCCGAACTGCCTGGAGTAAGACTTTGCAACTCACTTTGGAACTAACCGCCCCCAAAGAAACTGTTACAGGGCTTACAAACTACCAGCACCCGCTTGAAAATTTCCGTGATCTCGCCATCGCGCATGAATTGATCGGCAGCGATGATGACATGGGCGCACTTCGCAAGGCCTGCCTCTCAAACGGTCTGAGCAAGGCAGACTGGCGGTTCCTCAACCGTTATGGTGAAAACGCGTACGCGGCAGTCATCCCCGCGGCTGAGAATGGTATACAGCTTTTGGAATCAGCCCTGTTTTATATTCACTGGCAATGCAGTGGTGGGCTAAAAGAACCACTGGCTGACGAACTGGGCGAGCGTTTCATCTCGTGCATGTACGACGCCTATATTTTGAGCCGCAACATAGACCCGCGTATCGCCAAAGCTGCCAATGATTACTGGAACAAGCTGGCCGGCCCGGTGGAGCGTAAAGCCTTTGCCCGTGAAGAATGGGTGCATGTACTCATCTGGTTGCGTGACGAGCAACCCCGGTTTGATCGCAACCAGTGGCGTGCGGGATGGGAGACAATTCGCCGCAGATATCAGAAATGGAAAACGCTGAACAAAAGCCGGATTGCCTGGAACTCTATCCTGCCGTCATTTGATCAGGATGGTTTACATGTCCAGCCGTTAACCAGTTCTTATGAGCTGGCGCAAGAAGGCGGCCGCATGAAGAACTGCGTGGGGACGTATACAAAAGAGTGCATCTCCGGTAATTACCGCCTGTTTTCCATTGCCGAGAAATCCAGCGGGCGGCCACT
>JASJGU010000222.1:0-4389 GCA_033791385.1 Desulfuromusa sp. | reverse complement strand
TGCCAGAGTTCGAGCGCATAAGCATTATGACCAACAAAGCAGCAAGCAGGATATGAGGCCACCAAATCCCGGGGAAAGATCCGACCACCTCCTGTTCCATCCAGGTTTTAGCCACAACAGTCATAATGTAATAAGCCGCGAAAACAATCACAGCCAAAAAAGTTTTGGAATGTTTCCCCTGCCGCGGCGCTGATCGACACAACGGAACAGCAAGCAAGCCGAGTAAAACAGTTGAAAACCCGGTGGAAATTCGCCACTGAAATTCTGCCTTATCTTCTGGTGCCGTCGAAATCGCCAAGCTTCTTGTTGGGGCCGCCTTCCGTCGATAACGAAGAGAGGTAATTTCCTTGGGGACTAATGGCACTTGGAATCCATGGAATTGGAAGAAGCGTACATTGCTGCCATCTCTTGCAAGCTCATAATGATAGCCCTCGCGCAGAACTATGCTTTTTGCATCTGTTACAGGATCGCTTTCCTGCCAGGCCTCTTTAGCACGGGTTATTTTCCGGACAGTGTCAGTATACTGCTGAATAAAGACCCCTTTAGCATGGCCTCGACCGTCAACAAGCGTCTCCAGGAAAACGACCAGATCATTTCCGCCAATCTCATGAAAACGCCCGGGTGTCAGCCGAGAAAGGTCAAAGTTTGCCTTGGCATCAGCTTTCAACCAGTAACTTTTTTCGTAAGCCCAAGGGCGAGCATATAAAGAAAGGCCAGCAACCAAAACAGCAATCAGTAGAGATAAGCGCAGGACCGCAGAAAGAAGCTTACGTTCACCGAAGCCACAGGCTTCCATGGCAATTATTTCTGATTCGGCATGCATTCGGCCCAAAACGGTTATGACCGAGAAAAATAGCGTTATCGGAATCAGCACTTCTAACGCAATTAAAATCTTGAGAAAGACCAGAGCAAGAACGGTCTTACCTGACATCATCCCGTTGGCAGCGTCAGGGAGGTAGCGGGTGATAGAATAGCCGGCAAAAATAATGACCAGGATGGAACAAATGGTTACCATCGGGGCCAGGATCTCACGACTTAGATAGCGATTGATGAGCAAATCAAATCCAGTGAAATGAGATTACAAACCTTACAGAGATTTTCCCAGAGATTGCATGCCGGTAGATAGTCTTTATCTTACCGACGCCTCCGCGTCATATATGGCCTGAAGCGTTGACTGCAATGCCGTTGAAGACACATTGTTTGTGTATTCGAAATAAACCACTTTTACACCATATCCTGACAACTTAGACTCGACCTCACTGAACAACTCTGACCCCTTCCAGTCACTGCCAACAAACATGACGTCAAAATTGATTTCATGATAGGCCGCTAGCTTGTCCCTATGCGTCTGTGGAAGGACCTCGTCAACACATTCCAATGCATAGACAATTTCAATTCTTTCTTCAAAAGGAATGACTGGTTTTTTATTTTTATATGACTGCACCAACTCGTCGGTACTCACACCAACGATGAGCCGATCGCATCTACTTTTTGCTCTTTGCAATATCCTCAGGTGTCCAATATGAAACAAATCAAAAACACCCGTTGTGTAGCCGACGACTTCTTTCTTCATGCAAATCTATCCTTAGTATTTTAAGTTTTTGACGATCGCGGCAAAATAACGATTGCACGCTTCATTGCTCTATGTACCACAGTCGGCGAAGTCAAAAAAGTGATTTGCTGTCAGTTTGGCTGGCAACTTCAGGAACCTATGTTCGAGCATAGATACCATAGATTTGAAAGCTGGCCAATCACGAGGCCTGTGCCGAAAGCCCCTTCAACGGTGGTGGGACTGCTGTTTTTTTGCCAGGATCGACTCGACCAGAAGCCAATCATCGACTTTATCGACATCGACCGCCGCTTCCGCAAAGGGCATCTCGACGACTCCCACCTGAAGGTTCATTCTGCGCGATAATTGGGCGAGGGCATGGCTCAAGGTAAGTTGCCCGAAAAGGTAGCGCAGCACAGCCATCCAGCCCATGATTTTCACAATCCGCAGCGGCTTTTTGCGTTCATTTTCTACCTCACGCCAGAAATCGGCGGCAAGCCGGGCCTGTGGTGTCAGAAATGCAAACAGGTTACAGCCACAAAAACCACCATCATTGAGCTTCGTTACGGTCCGTGACGTTTCAGGGAATGCCTCCGAGATCAGGTCATAGCGGGCCACACCAGCAACAACATCACAGCCACTCTTGCGTGCTTCAGAGCAGAAATGATCAACCATCGCTGCACTAAGCAACGCGTGGTCCGCAGTGGTCACCAACACCGGCACATTTCCTGGCAACGACTGTAAAACAGAGAAGGCACTTGAACTCGGCGAGGATTGTGGGGCCGACCACTGGACCTGCCCGGAGTTAATCAACTCATTGAGCTCCGGGTTTTGTTCGACTGAAGCCATTGGCGGACCTGCAAGCATTCGGGCGCCCACCTCACCGGCTTCCTTCAAGGCATCAAGTACACGCAACACCATCGCCCGGCCACAGACAGGCGTCAGGGCCTTGCAGCTCACCGCCGAAGCTTGAGCAACTGGATCGTTCGACTCGCGATCGGCTGCGAGAATAATTACTGAAAAAGGCTGTTCTGTCGACTTCATACTGCGTCTAGATCCTTTTGATAAATGCGGTAGCGCTTATATTGATCGCTGCCTATTGACTCGATGATTTTCCGCATCCCCTGATTCTGCTCGAGAATCCAGGACATATCCACCTCATTGAACCCTCTTCTGCGGGCAGTCTCATGCAGCGGTGCGATGACCATCAGGGCTAGAGCCGCTCCCAACATGCTCCCTTGATAACGGCGCCTGACACCCATCAGCGGGACTCGCGCTGACTTGGGCCCGACAACTTTCAGGCGCCAGAGAAGCTTCAGTAAACCAAACGGCAGCAGACGGCCGTTCAAACCCTTGATGATTTCGTTGATATTGGGGAACATCACCATCATGGCCGCCGGCTCGCCGTCAATTTCAGCAATACTCACGGACTCGGAGTCGACCAGAAGCTTGAGGTTTTTTCCCAGTTCGGTAAATTCATCAGGTGTAAAAGGGACGAAGCCCCAGTTTTCTGACCAGGCATCTTCGAAAATATCCCGGATAATTTCCAGCTCTTCTTTGAAACGATCACGTCGCATCATGCGAACCTTGATGCGACCGGAAAATCGCTTGACCAGAGATTCTAGGTGCGGCGGTGGATCAACTGCCGGATCAACTCGATAGGCAAGCAGATCCTGCTCCTTGGCATAGCCCTGCTCTTCTACGCGTGCGCCATAATAGGGCAAAGCATGTCCCAGCATGATTGGTGGCGGGGAGTCAAAACCTTCGACCAGCAGACCACATTCGTCGTTGATTGACAGGCTGAACGGACCACGACAGCACTGCATACCTTTCTGCCGCAGCCACTCTTCGGCAACCTTGAACAGGGCATGGAATGTCTCTGAACGGTCTTCCGCCTCCAAGAAGCCGAAAAATCCTGCAGCATCACGGTGCTGTTGCAAATGCAGTTGGTCGATTTGTGCACTGATGCGGCCAATTATTCGCTCTCCACGACAGGCAATCCAGGCCTGAAGCTCAGCATGCTGAAAATATGGGTTCTTGTCGGAAAGATGCATTTTTCTTTCGACAAGCAGTGGCGGCACCCAGCAGGTGTCATGTTTATAAAGAGACCATGGCATTTTTATGAAACGATTCGTCAAATCACGACCTGCAACAGGTATAATTCTCAAAGGTTCGTTAGCTGGATCTTTGCTGCATTCTTTGTTTGGCACGATATTGGCCGATCGTTTTTAGTTGGCACCAGGCCGGAAAAGCTAAATGGTTCCCCAGAAGGAGCACGCGGAACCATAGCGGTACCCCTGCTGGGCGTGGACAGATTGAATAATACTCGATGCTACGATGACCTGTCAGCTAATATAGCAAAAAATGGCTATGGGCAAAGAAGACCTGGCGTTTCCCTTCAGGTTTAAGCGCCAGATCTTCTTTGCCCATACAAATGAGCCTCCCTGTTATTACAAAAACTCCCCCTAAATAGGGGGTTGAAAAACAGCGTCAACTCTTTATCATAGAGATAATTTCTAGATAACTTCCAAAACTGCAAGCTAAGATAGCGACCCTAGGAGGAGGTATCCAATGAATGCAACTATGGAAAAGTTTGGGTATCCAGAGACCCTGATCAAAGAGTATCAAAGCTGGGTTGTTTTATTGCGCCCCCAACAGGTAACTTTAGGGGCTCTTATCTTGATTTGTAAAGATGAAGTTGATGCGTTCTCAAAAATAAGCCTTGAAGCATTTTCAGAACTAAAAGAGGTAACCGAAGCCATAGAGCAGCACCTGAAAGATTGTTTTTCCTACGATAAAATCAATTACCTCATGCTGATGATGGTTGACAAAGATGTGCA
>JASJGU010000221.1:0-3971 GCA_033791385.1 Desulfuromusa sp. | reverse complement strand
ACAAACCTTTTTGAATGGCGACGTAAGGAATCGCATTAACCAGATCACGCAGGGTGATGCCCGGTTGCATCTCACCTTTAAAACGCACCAGCACCGACTCAGGCATATCCAGAGGCATCACGCCAAGCGCCGCGCCAAAGGCTACCAGGCCTGAACCCGCAGGGAAACTAATTCCCATCGGAAAACGTGTATGAGAATCACCACCGGTACCAACCGTATCAGGAACCAGTAGACGATTGAGCCAGCTATGAATAACCCCGTCACCGGGACGTAACGGCACACCGGCACGATCAGAAATAAATTTTGGTAAATTATGATGCATCAGAACATCAGCTGGCTTCGGATAGGCAGCGGTATGACAGAAAGATTGCATAAACATTGGCGACAAGAAACGCAGACAGGCCAACTCCTTCAGCTCATCAGCAGTCATCGGGCCTGTCGTGTCCTGAGAACCAACCGTGGTCATCTTCGGCTCGCAAGCTGTCCCTGGCAGAATGCCATCAACACCACAAGCACGACCGACCATCTTCTGTGCTTGAGTGTAACCCTGATTCGGTTGTGGCGTTGGGTTATCCGGCAGTGCAAAAATAGCTGGCTCAGCCAAACCGCTAGCAGCACAGGCTTCAGTGGTCACTGCACGACCAATAATCAGAGGAATCCGACCACCAGCGCGATACTCATCCGATACTGTATCGGGTTTAATCTCAAAAGTAGAAATAACCTCACCAGCTTGGTTAGTGACCTCGCCTTTTACAGTATTGATAGTGATAACGTCACCCATGCTCATTTTGGTGACATCCATTTTCAATGGCAATGCACCAGAATCCTGAGCGGTATTAAAGAAAATCGGAGCAATAACACTGCCGATAATCACGCCGCCACGACGTTTGTTTGGGACAGCAGGGATGTCATCACCGATGCACCAGAGCACGCTGTTACATGCCGATTTTCGGGAAGAACCGGTACCGACAACATCACCGACAAAAGCAACCTGATGACCAGCTGCACGCCACTTGGCAATTTCCTCAATGCCACCAGGAAAGCGGGTCTTCCCCATCGCCAGAGCGTGCAACGGGATGTCGGGTCGACTCCAGGCATCCCCTGCTGGAGAGAAATCATCGGTGTTAATCTCACCTTCAACTTTAAAAACCTTAACGGTCATTATCTCAGGAATTTCAGGTTTACTGGTAAACCACTCTGCCTTGGCCCAACTGTCAACGACTTTCTTAGCAGCTGTATTCTCCTTGGACAATCCGATAATTTGCTCAGCAGCAGCATAAACATAGGTCATTGCAGAGAGAGCTGTAGCTGCTTCGCCAGCAAGATCAGCATCACTTAAAGCAGAGATCAGCGGCTGAACATTGTAGCCACCTATCATGGTACCAAGAATCTGTACCGCTTTAACTTTACTAATCAGAGGTGAAGTTTTGCTGCCAGCAACAATTTCTGCAAGAAAAGCCGCTTTGACTTCTGCAGCGGGATCAACTCCAGGAGAAACACGCTCGGTCAACAAATTCAGCAAAAATTCTTCTTTGCCGGCAGGAGGACTCTGGAGCAGATCACAGAGACCTGCTGTCTGCTCTGGGTTCAATGGTAAAGCTGGAATCCCCTGCGCATTCCGTTCTTCTTCAAGTTTCAGATAAGCTTCGATCATCTCTCTCCTCCAAGTATCAGGTTCGCAGTTTAAACTGCACAATAGATTATTTATCAACGCTTTTTCGAGCGCTGACAAAGACTTAATTGACCGCAAAATATTGCATACTGTATACGATTTATCAATAGACTGTCAATCAACAGATCTTGTCAATTATCTATCCTATCCAGATCAATCTGCAGTTTAAAAAATGGAAAAACAGCTTAAAAATAATCAAGTGTGACTTATTTTGTCACACAGATGGCATACATTGAGGAGGTCAAATAACCGCAAACTTGAACTTCAGGAGACCATCAGGAGACAATATGTTTGAACTACTCTTATTTATCACCATCGCCCTCATTGTAGTCAGTCAAGTGTTACCAAAAGCCAATTAAATCCCCAAAAAAAAGAGTCCTGCCAGCTTTTGCTGACAGGACTCTAGAAGAGCCAATAGAATCAAAACTGCAAGATTCTATAAAATTTTCAGTAACTCAACATCAAAGATCAAGGTTGCATTTGGCGGGATCATTGGGGGTGCACCACGCTCTGCATAAGCCAACTGCGCAGGGATGACCAGTTGCCACTTGGCACCTTCTTTCATCAACTGCAAAGCCTCTGTCCAGCCAGGAATGACACCATTAACCGGGAAGGTGGCAGGTTCGCCACGTTTATACGAACTGTCAAACTCGGTGCCATCAAGCAGGGTTCCACGATAGTGGACTTGAACATTAGAATCAACCTTGGGAGAAGCCCCTGTCCCTGCAGTAATAATCTTATACTGTAATCCGCTACCCAGCGTAACGACACCTTCCTGCGCGCCATTTTTGGCTAAATAATCCTCTGCCAATTTTTCATTTTTTGCCGCTTCAGCAGCCATTTCGGCCATTTGTTTCATTTGCATTTCTTGTTGATAGGCGGTCAGTATCTGTCCCATTTCTTCCTGGGAGAGGATTGTGTTCTCCCCCTTCAATACCGCCGTTAAACCTGCAGCAAGCTGATCAGCATCAACATCCACCTTTTGTTGCTTCATATTGGTACCGATATTCATACCAATAGCATAACCAATTTCTTCCTGTTTTGACTTGAATTTATCCTCAGCACAAACAGCTCCAACAACAAAAAACGACAATAGTAGTACAATAAGAATTTTCTTCAATTTTATCTCCATGAGTTAATGACGTTACAATGAAAACAAGCCCCGGTCGTTAACACAACCGGGGCCAGATGAAACAAACTACCTGAATTATTGATTAATTAAACAGTCCAGGTGTGTCCTTCTTGCATGATCTGATCCATGGTACGGCCACGTTTCTTCTTAACCGCATCAACTTGCTCATAGATCATATCATCATAGGTTTTCTTTCTGTCATCGGCATAAATAATACCAAATGCCATTGGCAAACCATCATCAGGACGCATGCCAGTAAGTACTGCTGCCATCTCAGCATTTTTCTCATCGTGGACCAGGATATCAGCAGCATCCACTCTATCAACTTTCACCGCTTTAATAGCAAAACCATCCTGAACCAGACAGAACTGTTTATCAGTACCAAAAATCATCTTTTCACCATGCTTCAAGATGATATGGAAATCGGCACCAGATTCTTTATTGGTCAATTTGTCATGGGCACCTTCATTATAAATAACACAGTTAGCATAGATTTCCATCATGCTGAAGCCTTTATGCAGGGCACCCCGCACACAGACTTCTTCGTTCAACTTCATGTTTTTATCAATACCGCGGGCAACGAAAGTTGCACCCATGCCCATGGCTACCTTCAGCGGAGCCATCGGATAATCAAGGACACCATAAGGGCTGGTCTTAGAAATCTGGCCCATTTCAGAGGTCGGTGAATACTGCCCCTTAGTCAAACCATAGATCTGGTTGTTAATCATGACATAATTCAAGTTAATATTGCGGCGGATTGCGTGGATAAAGTGGTTACCACCAATAGCAGTGGAATCACCATCACCTGAGATAACCCAAACATCCAATTTTGGATTAGCTACTTTCATGCCGGAAGCAACAGCTGCAGCACGACCGTGAATGGTATGAAAACCATAGGTTTCCATGTAGTAAGGGAAACGACTGGAACAACCAATACCGGAAACAATTGCCACTTCGTCGCGAGGCTTACCAGCAGCAACCATACCACTACGAACCGCATTCATAATGGCAAAATCGCCACAACCCGGACACCACTTTACCTCAGCGTCAGAGGCAAAATATTTTTTAGTTAGTTGAGTATCTGCCATGGTCTTATTCTCCTAACATTTCGTTAACTTTGTCGATAACCTCATACTCACGGAAGGGGTCGCCCTGAACCTTGGAGAG
>JASJGU010000220.1:0-4697 GCA_033791385.1 Desulfuromusa sp. | reverse complement strand
GGAACACAAATCAAGAAAGTCTGCCAGCTCAAGGCGCTGGGCGCTTTTCATCAGTCGCTTAGTCATTCTCAGCGCCTGAGGTGCTTGGGCCGCAAAGCTCTGGGCGAGTTCTGTGGCTTTCGCCAATAACTGATTTGCGGTCACAAGCTCCAGTAACAATCCAAGTTGCAAGGCTTCTTCGGCCTTAACAAGACGACCACTAAAGGTAAGTTCTGCAGCTTTTTGATATCCCACCAGTCGCTGCAGAAACCAGGCGCCGCCATCACCCGGGATAACGCCCAGGTTTATAAAAGTTTCACCCAGCAGTGTATTTTCACAACCCAGGCGAATATCGCACATGCAGGCTAGATCAAAACCGGCTCCTATCGCCGGGCCGTTTATCGCAGCAATAACTGGAATTTCTATACTGTGCAGGGCCAGGCTCATACGCTGAATGCCTCGGCGGTACTTCTCGGCTATCTGGGCAGGGGTACCGTCAAAAGTCCCCTTGTCATCGCGCATTTCCTTGATGTTGCCACCCGAGCAGAACGCTTTACCATTGCCCGTAATGATGAGGCAGCTCATGGTTGAATCGCTATTAATCCAATGCACGACATCAACAATATCATCAACCAGCGACGTCCCGGTCAGTGCGTTGCGGACATCATCACGGTTAAATTTCAGTGTTGCAACTCTATCTTGTATTTCCAGATGGGCATCAGTTAGTGATGGGACATTGTTCATTTTTCAACTTCCTTTTTTCCTGTTTCAAATTTAAGCATCTCTGCACCACCACTTACAAGATCTCCAATCTGATAATAAAATTCGATGACCTGACCGTTATCGGGGGCGCGGATTGTATGTTCCATCTTCATGGCTTCCATGATGAGCAGGGCATCACCTTTTTTCACGGTGGCCTCTAAGGTGGCAACAATATCTACAATAGTGCCATTCATCGGAGCTTCCAGTGCGCCTGCACCTTCTCCCGCATCTTCATCGCCCAGGTCTGCTTCAATCAGGCTGAATTGTATTGCTTTTTCCTGGGTATAGAGGTTGTAAGTGGTATTGTTTTCACTCACTGAAGCGCGCATCCGGTGGCCCTCGATGTCAGCGTGGAGTTCATTGGCCACAATTTTACCCTGAGCCTGTATAGTGCTGTCTCCGCTTCGGATTACATAGCGAATACCACCACCCCGGCCCAGTTGTTCCACAGCGACAGGATATTGTTGATCTTGGATGAAAATTTGAAAGCGGTTGATCCAGGATTCATTCAAGCGCCAACCGTCTGTTTTATTCCATGGAGACCAGGGTTCGGGTGAATGGGACGCTTCTTCTGCTTTTTGAGCCTGTTTTAGTATAAGATACAGTGCTGCAAGCGCTATAGACTGGGAGATATCCAGCTTGTTTTTATTGAAAACGAGATCAATGTGTTTTTCTATAAAACCTGTATTGATCTCTGCTTGCTTAAAGGGTTCAGAGCGAGCCAAATTGTAGAGGAAAGCGATGTTAGTCGTCATGCCACTGATATGATATTCTGCAAGTGCTTTGGTAAGACGACGTAGTGCCTTATTTCTGTCTTCATCCCAGACAATCAGTTTGGCGATCATCGGATCATAATAGACGCTGACTTCATCGCCCTGCAGCACTCCGGTATCTACACGTACGTGTTCACTTTCTTCCGGTGGTTGTAAAAACGTCAGGGGGCCGGATGCAGGAAGAAAGTCGTTGTCTGGATCCTCTGCATAGATACGCGCTTCCAGAGAATGACCTCTAATTTGGATTTGTTCTTGAGCCAGAGGCAGTTGTTCACCTTCAGCAACTCGCAACTGCCATTCCACCAGATCCTGACCTGTTATCATTTCTGTCACTGGATGCTCGACCTGCAGCCGGGTATTCATTTCCATAAAATAGAATGACCCATCCAGATCCAATAAAAACTCTACGGTGCCGGCACCCTCGTAGCCAATGGCTTTTGCCGCGCGAATTGCTGCCTCTCCCATTTGCTGACGTAACTGCCTGCTTACTCCCGGTGCCGGTGCCTCCTCAATGATTTTCTGGTGCCGGCGCTGTATAGAACAGTCTCGTTCAGCGAGATATACAGCGTTGCCGTGTTGATCACAGAAAATCTGGATTTCGACATGGCGTGGTTGGGTTAAGTATTTTTCAACCAACATGGTGTCGTCACCAAAGCTGTTGAAAGCTTCACGTTTGGCAGCCGTCAGGGCTTCTTCAAATTCATCGGTTACCCACACCTGACGCATACCTTTACCGCCACCTCCGGCTGTGGCTTTCAGTAATACCGGATAGCCCATATTTTCAGAAGCCTCCTTCAAGACAGAAGGCTCCTGGTCAGCACCGTGGTATCCTGGAACCAGTGGGACGCCTGCCTGTTCCATAATTATCTTGGCAGCAGATTTGGATCCCATGGCCTCAATGGCAGCGGCTGGAGGACCAATGAAAACAATGTTGTTTCTTTCGCAGTTCCTGGAGAATTCGGCATTTTCCGATAGGAAGCCATAGCCGGGGTGAATGGCTTCGGCGCCGGTTCTCAGAGCGGCTTCAATAACCCGTCCTCCAAGTAAATAGGATTCTAGTGGAGGGGAAGCACCAATGTGTACTGCTTCATCTGCCCTAGTGACATGCAGGGCATCATGGTCTGCATCGGAATAGACGGCTACGGTGAGGATACCCAATTTTCGGGCGGTACGAATAACGCGACAGGCAATTTCTCCACGGTTTGCAATCAGGATTTTTTTAAACATGCTCGTCCACTCTCCAAGTCGGTTTACGTTTTTCAAAAAATGCAGCCAAGCCTTCCTGGCCTTCCGTGGAAACACGAATATCGGCAATCTGCTTACAGGTGAAAGCAATTAATTGGTCATCTATTTTTTGCCCGGCAACATCAAAGACCAACTTCTTTGCAGCAACTATTGCGGCGGGACTGTTTGCTAACAGGGTGTCCACCAGCTTGCTGATTTCGTTATCAAGTTGCTCTTCTTCAACCACTTTGCTGACCAGACCCAGTTGCGCTGCAGTTTGGGCATCGAAGAGTTCGGCTGTTGTAAAGTATCTGCGTGCAGCCCTCTGGCCTATGGCATCGATTACATAAGGGCTGATTGTTGCGGGAATTATACCGATTTTCACTTCACTTAAAGAGAAGCTGGCCTGGGGTGATGCCACCGCCATATCACAGCAGCTCACGAGTCCCACTGCGCCACCAAAAGCACCCCCCTGAACTCGAGCGATGGTGGGTAGGGGGAGAAAGTTCAAGGTCTGAAGCATCGCGGCAAGCGCTTTAGCATCCTTGATGTTTTCCTCGTAGGAGTAGTTTGCCATACGTTTCATCCAACCAAGATCAGCACCGGCGGAAAAACTTTTGCCCTTGGCAGCCAGGATCATCACTCGTACAGCTTTATTATTGGCAATGTGCTCAAATGCTGCTGTCAGTTCGGCAATAATGGCGTCATCGAAAGCGTTGTGTTTCTCCGGATTATTGAGGGTGACGGTGGCGACACCCCGCTTGTCGATTTGGCTTGAAACTTTTTGTTTAGTCATGGAATTGCCCATCGCAGATTTTTGGTTTTTCGAGTTTGTCACATCCTGAAGATCCCAAAATTGGTATCTTCAACAGGCTTATTCAGTGAGACAGAAAGTGTCAGCCCGAGAACCATGCGGGTCTCTGCCGGATCGATAACCCCATCGTCCCACAGTCTGGCCGAGGCGTAATAAGGATGGCCCTGTTTTTCATAAGTTTCGAGGATCGGTTGTTTGAACTTAGCCTCCTCCTCCCTACTCCACTCCTGACCAAGTTTTTCTTTCTGGTCGCGTTTGAGCTGAGCCAGAACGCCTGCTGCCTGTTCGCCTCCCATAACAGAAATACGGGCATTGGGCCACATAAACAGAAAACGGGGGTCGTAGGCCCGACCACACATGCCATAATTGCCGGCTCCGAATGAACCTCCAATGAGCACGGTTAGTTTCGGGACATTTGCACATGCTACTGCGGTGACCATTTTTGCTCCGTGCTTCGCTATGCCACCAGATTCGTATTGCTTTCCCACCATAAAACCTGTGATATTCTGCAAGAAGATGAGTGGTATTTTCCGTTTAGCACAGAGCTCCACAAAATGAGCACCTTTCAGGGCGGATTCACCGAACAGGATTCCGTTATTGCCGATAACGCCAACAGGGTACCCATAAATTCGAGCAAATCCTGTGACCAGAGTTGTCCCGTAGAGTGCCTTGAATTCGTCAAATTCCGAACCGTCAACAATACGGGCGATAACCTCGCGCACATCGTAGGATTGGCGTGAATCCTTTGGGATTAAACCGTAAATCTCTTTTGGCTCATAGAGGGGAGCAGTCGCCTCCCTTATATCAATATTCAGGGGTTTTACCCGGTTCAGGTGTGCAACAGATTGCCGAGCCAGTTGCAAGGCGTGGTGATCATTCTGGGCGTAATAATCGGAAACTCCGGAAGTACGACAATGCACATCTGCACCGCCTAAATCTTCAGCACTGACAACTTCTCCTGTAGCCGCTTTTACTAACGGGGGACCACCAAGGAAAATTGTACCCTGTCCCTTCACAATAATAGACTCATCCGCCATAGACGGTACGTAGGCTCCTCCGGCTGTGCAAGAACCCATCACTATGGCGATTTGAGGAATGTTTTTCGCCGACATAATGGCCTGATTGAAAAAGATGCGGCCAAAATG
>JASJGU010000219.1:0-2742 GCA_033791385.1 Desulfuromusa sp. | reverse complement strand
CTGGTGTTCCGGGGATATGGCGGTGATGAATACGTTCAATCTTTACTGACGAATTTGCCGGGTGGACAGGCAGGGGCTCTGCTGATCGTCATGTTGGCCTTGTTTCTGTTAGGGTTCATCCTGGATTTTATCGAGATCACCTACGTGGTCGTACCTATTGTCGGGCCGGTATTGTTAGCCATGGGTATCGACCCGGTCTGGCTGGGTGTCATGATCGCCATTAATTTGCAGACATCGTTTCTGACACCCCCCTTTGGTTTCTCCCTGTTTTACCTGCGTGGTGTGGCTCCACCGGAGATTGCTACTTCTTCGATTTACAAGGGTGTAATCCCGTTCATCATTATCCAATTAATAATGTTGGGCTTATTGACACTGTGGCCGGAGTTAGCCACATGGTTGCCAGCAGCTATTTATTCCTGACTGCGCCTTCAATTAGCGGCGAATTGATCCGTAAAATTTTATTTTAAAGCTCAGGACGCAGGTTGAGCAACGCTTGGTCCGATATGGCGGTCCAGGGTCTTACGATGTCCGTAAAGGCCCGGTATGATGCGTAGATACGCCCCATCAATTCTGTTTCGGCGGCCAATTCACTCATAAATTCATCACTGATGGCACTTAGTTGATTCAGCACCTCATCGGGGAAACGGCGAAGTTCGACACCATGCTCATTGACCAGGTTTTTCAAAGCCACTCCATTGTTGTAAGTGAAGTCGGACAAGCTATCCATAACAGCGGCCTGGCAGGCTACTTTCACGATGGCCTGCAGGTCCGGGGATAATGAATCCCAGGCTGATTGGTTGATCATGCATTCCAGCCCGGAGCCAGGCTCCTGCCAACCCGGGTAATAGTAGTACCTGGCTGCCCTGAACAGACCGAAAGCGAGGTCGTTATAGGGACCAACCCATTCGGCTGCATCAATGGTTCCGGTCTGTAAGGCCGTGAATAATTCGGCCCCGGGGATATTGGTCGGTGTTCCGCCCGCCCGTTTAAGAATCTCGCCACCGGGGCCGGGGATACGCATTTTGAGGCCCTGGATATCCGCGATACTATTGATCTCGCGGTTGAACCAACCGCCCATTTGCGGCCCTGAATTACCTGCCAGGAATGGCACGAGACCATGGGGCGCATACACCTCTTGCCACAACTCGAGCCCGCCGCCATAGTAAATCCAGCCATTTAACTCCTGGGCTGTCATGCCAAAGGGTATACCTGAGAAAAACTGTGCTGCTGATGCCTTGCCCTTCCAGTAATAGGTCGCGCTGTGACCCATTTCTGCAGTGCGTTGCTGAACGGCATCAAAAACCTCGAATGCCGGTACCAGTTCGTTGCCGCCATATACCTTGATTTTCAAACGGCCGTTGCTGAGTTTGTTGATGTTTTCGGCCAGGCGGCTGGCTCCCGTACCCAGACCGGGAAAGTCCCGCGGCCAGGAGGTGACCATCTTCCATTCAAAACTGTCTGTGGTCGATTGGCCATCGCAAGCAGCCTGCGATTCGGTCTGTTTTCCACACGCACTCAACAGACCCGTTACGCCTGCCAAACCCGTGGCAGCTACAAACTTTCTTCGATCCATTGATCAAATACTCCCAGAATGAATATTTTTTTAGACTCTTGATGTTATAGTGAAACATAGAAGTCTATATGAGATCAGAAATTCATGAAATCAGAGGATACTTCAGAAACAAGGCAACTACTTTTAGAGCTACGTGAAGAGCACCGCGACCTTGATCTGGCCATCGATCGCATGGCCACGGATCCGTTGCAGGATCAATTGCATATGCGGCGTTTGAAAAAACGTAAATTGAAGCTCAAAGACTGGATAACACGACTGGAATCCAGGTTAATTCCGGATATGGACGCCTAAAAAGATCGCTAGCCGCTCTGGTCTGTCACTTCCGCAACGGGTGTCTGACGGTCTATTTCAAGTCGGATTGCTTCGCCGAGAATAAATTTTGCATCCTGGCTCATCTGTTCCAGACGCTCATCAAATACCAGTTTGTTATCGTTGTTGGGTGACAGGTAGCCAGTGTTGCGCAATTCTGCAATAAACTGCTTGAACAGCGCTTTGTCGTAAAACTCCGGTGCGTTGAATTCATGCAGCATGGATATACGCTGGGCCGTTTGGATACACAGGTTCTCAAGTTCTGCCCTGCTTAATTCACCCGATCCGTATCTTGCCAATATTGAGATGGTGATCAGGTAACGATGTATGGTTTGTAAAAGGCTGTGTGCCAGGATATTGAGTTGTAAAACCGCTTCGGGATTATCTTTTGCGCGCGAAAGCGTTACCCCGTCCTCCTTTCGGATTAGCAGGCCATTTTGCACAAGTTGTTCAATGGATTCATCCAGGGCCTTTGCGATCTGACGCTGACCCCAGGGTGTGAATAATTCGGCCTTCAGAAACGGCTGGATGATAATTGCGAACTTATGCAGATGCTCAATCAGGAAGCTACGGTGCTCGAGAAAGCAACAGGCAACGAGCGAAGGTAATGCCATCAGGTGACCGATATTGTTACGGAAGAAAGTCAGGCTCACGGCGCGATCAGGCTTCAGGGAAATAATGTCCCCCAGAGTGTGTTCCTGACGTTGCAGAATTTTCATTTCAAATCCGTAGGCGATGATCTCCTCGGCGCTCTTTTGAGTAATAGTCACCCGGCCAGGTGTCGGTTTTTGGTTTAACAGGGTCTTGTAAAGATCTATTTGCTTCGCGAGTTGTTTTTCACCCATGGCATGCCGCGGTGT
>JASJGU010000218.1:0-3266 GCA_033791385.1 Desulfuromusa sp. | reverse complement strand
TCTGGCCGTAGACAACAAACTGTCCGGCAGGCCTCTCATTGATGATGACGCGGACACCCTGAAATTGTTTGCTGCTCAGCTTTCTGCCAGCATCATTCGCTTGCGTTTGTTCAGTGCAGTTGACAGTTTGACGAAAGAGTTGGAAAGGACCTTCTCGCAATTCTTGAGGTATCGGCAGGACTACCAGCTACTCTTAAAAACTCTCAAACGCGCATCCTCATCAACGATCAAGCTGGTAAACGATATTGCTAATAATGCTGATGTTGTGCGGGATGCGGTTAACTCTACGCAATCTGCATCTACGCAAATATCTGCTTCTATCGATGAGGTTAGTACCAACATCAGTCAACTTTCTGATTTTATGGACAAATCGATTTCGGCGATGACAGAGATTGCAGCTACCATTAAAGAAGTTGATGACAATAGTGTCAGTTCGCACAAGATGTCGGAGCTTGTTCTCGAACACGCTGAGGGTGGAGTCAGTTCGGTACTGGAGACTCTGACTGGACTTAACGGAATTTCCAAGGGCGTCGCGCAGGCGGCAGAGACCATTGATCAACTATCGAAGCGGGGTGAGGAAGTTAGTACCATCACAACGGTCATCACCGAGATTGCCCAGAAAACTAATTTACTGGCACTAAATGCCGCAATTATCGCTGCTCAAGCTGGTGAACAGGGTCGCTCTTTTGCTGTCGTTGCCGAGGAGATTCGTGGTTTGTCACAGAAAACGGCCCACTCTTCAGAGGCCATTGCCCGTTTAATTCGCGATATGCATACCAATACATCTGAGGTTGTTTCGCAGGTGCGCAATGTCGAAACACTTGTTGAGCAGGGTGTAGTCCTCGGTGGCGACACGGAAAAGTCGTTGGGACAGATTCTTTCCAGTGCCACCTCAGCCAAAGACATGTCGCAGAGCATTCGCCTTGCCACGCGTGAAGTTTCACGATCTGCGGAGTTTGTTACCCACTCTATTGAAGAGCTGGGCGAGATGACCGATCAGGTGTCTACTGCCTCGCGCGAGCAGGCTCAGGGGACTCACGGGATTGTCCGTTCGATTGAAGATATTCGGGGAATGGCTGATGAAATGGCGAACGTCGCAATACAACAGCGTCAGGATAGTCGAGACATTGAAACTGCAGTTGAGTCTGTAGCCGATATGGCTGATGAGATTTTCAATGAAATGGATGCGCGCAGCGAACAGAGCCAAGCAGTCATCAACCAGTTGAAACAGTTTAAGGAAGATAATTAGCGGACGAATAAGAACGTTAAATCAATAAAAAGGCCTTCCGTAAGTCGGAGGCCTTTTTATTTTCCCTTGATGCGTGTTTTCATTACATCGCAAGCGGCACTGCCCGGGCAGGCACTTCTATGGCACGGCTCAATATGAATAATAACATCCGCACCGGGAATATTTTTCTCAATCTTTTTTTCTAAACTGTCAGCTATTTTATGTGCCTCGGCAACACTCATCTCTTTGCAGACTTCAAGATGGAAATCCATAATCTTTAAAGAACCGGCCCGCCTGGTTCGCAAGCCGTGATAACCGCTGAGTGGCCCTTCATGGTTGCTGATTATTTCGTGTACTTTTTGCTTAATTTCTTCCGGCAGTTCCTGGTCCAGAACATCCATTAGGCTGCGTTTGATCAGTTGCAACGCCTCGTGCAGAATGTAGGAAGCGACCAGGATTGACAGGGCCGCATCGAGCCAGGAGATCTCGAGCCACCTGACCAGCAGCAAGCCAAGCATCAGACCCAGGTTGCTGTAAATATCCATGCGGAAGTGGAGGGCATCAGCTTCAAGGGCCGTTGAATCGGTTTGCTTAGCGACTTTCAGCAAGTATCTTGCAATAAACCAGGAAACAACCGCACTGAAAGCCAGGATACCGATGCCATGATCGACATTTTCCAGGCTATTCCCTTCGGTGAGTCGGCTGGTCGCTTCGTATATGATCCAGCCTCCAGAACAGCTGATAATCAGTGCTTGAAACAGCGTGGCGAGGGTTTCGAATTTGCCGTGGCCGAAGGGATGACATTCGTCAGCAGGCTGCTCAGCCTGACGAATGGCCATGAGGTTGACGCCAGACATCAGGATGTCGAGTAAAGAATCAACAGCGGATGCCATGACCGCCATCGATCCGCTGGTTACGGCGATAATCAGTTTAATGACCGCCAGACTGAAGGCACCGGTGATCGAAAAAACTGCTGCTCGGATTTTAAGGTTTTCGGGTAATCGCAAGATGTTACCTCATCTCAGAGAGGGCATGCTTTATCCCAGGAGCTGTATCCGTCGCCACTGATATCGTGGAAATCTTCAATCCGCTGCTGGAAGTAGTCAATTTTATTGCAGATTTGTCTGATATGCGTAGCGGTTTCTTCATTGGTCAATTTGTTTAGAGCGCAATACTGGTAAAAGTTCGCTGTGCCTTCAAGCATAGCACCGAGTTCGGTCACGTTTGGTTCGAGGGTGCTGATGATGTACCAGTTCCCGGCAAACTGCTCCACTCGCTGGGCTGTTGCATCAAAAATGTTTTCCCGTTTTTTGTCGATCATAAACTCGCGCAAGAAATAATCAGCACCGGCGGCAAGTGAGCCTGCTGCAAGTGGCTCAATACGACACTCTTGCAGCAAATATTGATGAAACTTTTTCAGCAGCGAGGAACAGAGGCGATCGACGTATACCTCGCTATCGAGGTCACTGATCTGGTAGTTGGATTTGTCGTGTAGGACTGTTAGCTCAATATTTTCATTAGTAATTTTCATCGCAGCAATTCTACCTCTGATTTGTGTTCACGCAAAAAGACAGCAGGATATTTATCACTCTGCTTGTCGCTGGTCAAGTTGATGGCCATAAACAGTATCCCTTGTTTACTTCCGGCGGGGGCTTTGCTAAGATATCACATTTTGAATATGTGCCGAGTCTGAACTCGGTTTGAATATAAATATCCTGTATTAATAGGAAGATAGCATGTCTGTAGCAACACCTCTGATGCGCCAGTATCTGGAAATAAAATCAAACTATCAAGACGCGGTGTTGTTTTTCCGGCTCGGCGATTTTTATGAAATGTTTATGGAGGATGCGGTCCTTGCATCGCGGGTTCTGGGAATAACCTTAACCTCGCGAAACAAAGGGGATGAAGACGCCATTCCGTTGTGCGGCATTCCCTATCATAGCAGTCAGGGCTATATCGCCAAGTTGGTCGCAAATGGACACAAGGTCGCGATCTGCGAGCAGGTAGAAGATCCGAAACAGGCCAAGGGGATAGTCAA
>JASJGU010000217.1:0-4486 GCA_033791385.1 Desulfuromusa sp. | reverse complement strand
AAAGAGCTTGATCGCCGCGCCAACAGGCTTGCACATAAATTAGCGTCGTTAGGGGTTTGTCCGGGTGTACCTGTCGGTATTTGCGTTGAACGTAGCCCGGAAATGATCGTGGGTATACTCGCCATATTGAAAGCGGGCGGGGCATATGTCCCGCTTGATCCTACAAACCCAACAGATCGTATTGGCTTTATTCTCGAAGACGCCCGCGTAACAGTATTGTTGACTCTGAGCTCACTCGCAGAAAAGTTGAGCGAGCACGCAACAAAAACCTTGAATATTGATGAGTTCTTATCAAATACAGATGCGGACTCAAGTGACAACGCACTACTGGTCCGAAAGGCAGGCCCGGAAGATACTGCCTATATCATTTATACGTCTGGATCGACGGGTCAACCAAAGGGCGTAAACGTTACTCACCGCAATGTAGTACGTTTGTTTGAAGCGACGGATTCATGGTTTGCATTTGGAGCCGATGACGTCTGGACCTTGTTCCATTCCTTTGCCTTTGACTTCTCCGTGTGGGAAATATGGGGTTCATTGTTATTTGGCGGACGCCTGGTCATTGTTCCGTATTGGAAGAGTCGTTCCCCTGAAAAATTCTATCAACTTGTGGTAGACGAGCAAGTAACTGTATTGAATCAAACGCCGTCGGCGTTTCGTCAGTTTATCGCTATTGATGACAGTGACGTGCTGAGCAACGAACTGGCACTTCGATACATCATTTTTGGTGGCGAGGCGCTTGATTTGCAAAGCCTGGTGCCATGGGTTAATCGACACGGCGATGAAAAACCGCAACTGGTCAACATGTACGGTATCACCGAAACCACGGTGCATGTCACATACCGGGTAATTACGCAAGAGGATATAACACAAGCACGTGGTAGCGTAATCGGTGTACCTATACCTGATTTGCAGATTTATTTACTTGACCGGTATATGCAGCCTGTACCTGTGGGAGTGAAAGGTGAGATTTTTGTTGGTGGGCGTGGGGTAGCCAGGGGTTACCTGAACAGGCCGGAGTTAACTGAAAAAATATTTATCGAGAATCCTTTCAACAGGGAAGCTGGTACAAAACTGTACAAGACGGGCGATGTGGCCAGGTACATGCCCAACAGGGACCTGGAATACCTGGGGCGTTGTGACAACCAGGTTAAGATCCGCGGATTTCGCATTGAGGTTGGCGAGATAGAGGCCCGGATTAAAGAGCATGTCGGTATAAAAGAGGCCGTTATTACTGTCGCAGGGGAAATGGTCGGCGATAAACGCCTGATTGCATACATTGTTCCGGCAGCTAGTGATTTTCACGGTGTCAGTAAGCTGCGGGATTATCTCCAGGAGAAATTACCTGTATACATGATACCGTCAGTGTTTGTGACTATTGAGGCACTGCCTTTGACGCAAAACGGAAAAGTTGATTACAAGGCATTGCCTACACCGTCGCAAACAGTAAAAGCAGAGACGGACTATGTGGCACCTCGCACAAAATCCGAAAGGGTATTGTGTGATATCTGGTCGGAGGTGCTTGGATACCCGAATATTGGTATCAATGACAACTATTTTGAACTGGGTGGAGACTCAATTCTGAGTATCAGTATTATTTCAAGGGCCAAGTCGGCAGGGCTTCATATCACGCCGCAACAAATTTTTAGTTACAGCACCATTGCCAAGCTCGCGCCTCAGATCCGCATTTCTGAAACCATAAATGCAGAACAAGGCTTTGTGCAGGGTGCAGTATCCCTGATGCCAGTGCAGCGCTGGTTCTTCGACCAGGGCTTTACTAACAATAATCACTGGAATCAGGCTTTTGTTTTCAAGTTAACGCAAAACCTAGATATATCAAGATTGCAACAAGCACTTGGCCGGGTGATGCGTCACCATGACGCGTTCAGGTTACGTTTTAAAAATGAGTATAGTAACTGGATACAAACATATGAAGAAGACGTTGTTTCGAACGTGTTTTCTGATGTTGACCTGTCTACTATTGCGCAGTCTGAGAAATCTCGGGAGATAGAGAAGCACTCGGAGTTATTGCAAGGTCAGCTTGATATCAATCAAGGCCCCATCGTCAGGATGGCTTATTTTCATATGGGTGAAACCGAAGCAGACCGATTGCTCATTGTTATCCATCACCTGGTAGTCGATGGAGTGTCCTGGCAGATATTTGTCAGGGATTTAGAGCTAGCGTACTCATCGGCGAGTGATATTGATATTCCATTTCCGATAAAGACCACGTCCCTTCAATCGTGGTCAAATTGCCTGGTTGATTATGTTAATCACTGTAATCAGCAACATGCATTGTCATACTGGGAAGATCTGGAACAAGAAAAGTTTGAAAAAATACCGGTAGACAGAGAATGTAAAAGCAATACTGAAGACTCGGCACGCACTGTTTTTGTTTCACTCGATGAAAACGTGACACAGGCGTTCCTAAAGAAAATCCCGAAGATCTATAACACCCAGGCAAATGATATTTTGCTGTTTGCCTTGTTGAAGGCGTTTAATTCATGGAAGGGAATCACATCACTTGCAGTTGATCTGGAAGGTCATGGCCGTGAGGAAATAGCGCAGGATATAGACGTATCGAGAACGATAGGCTGGTTCACCACAATATTTCCCGTAAGTCTCAAATTAGGCGAACAGGCTGATTTGGGTCAAGCTATTAAAGATGTAAAAGAACAGATTCACTCGGTTCCGAAACGCGGTTTTGATTACCTTACGCTGAAGTATTTGAGTAATGACAAGCCTGTTAATGACATGATTGAAAGGCTTCCCAGGCCGGAAGTTCTGTTCAACTATCTCGGGCAAACAGATCAAATAGTTGCCGATTCAAATTTGTTTACATTTGCCGAAGAATCTGCCGGTTCATGCCATGAACGCAAGTTGCAACGCACACACATGCTTGAATTTCTCGGCGCTGTGAAAAACGGCAAACTTGGTTTCTCGATTATATATAGTGACAGCATTCATCGATTAGATTCTATTCAGGAGCTGGCTGAGTGTTTTATTAATGCACTCAGTGAAATAATTGAACATTGTCTTAGACAAAACAATCGCCAATTTACACCTTCAGATTTTCCGCTGGCGAAATTATCACAATCCTGGCTGGATAACCGTGATTCTGTGATTGGTGACATTGACGATGTTTATACACTCTCACCTATGCAGCGATTGTTTTACAATATTGATAGCGTGGACAGGGAAATTGGTTTTGAGCAATGGCATTTTATACTGCATGGTGAGCTGGATCGAGATTGTATTAAAAATGCCTGGCAGTATGTTATTCAGCGACACGGCATACTCAGAACGGCCTTTGTTGACGAGGGTCTGACTGAGCCGCATCAGTTGATACATAGCCAGGTAATATTACCCTGGGAGGAGCTGGACTGGCGCTCTTTCGCGGCGAACCAAAAACAGTCGCAGTTGGATACATATCTTGAGAACGATCGATCCACGCGCATTGATTTAACAGTGGCGCCTCTCATGAGGGTTGCGCTGATCAGGTTTGAGGAAGATCAATACCACCTTGTCTGGAGTACTCATCATCTCATCATTGACGGCTGGTCATGGCCGCTATTATTTAACGAACTTGGATCTGTTTACGGGCAGTTAGTTGAGAATAAATCAATTGCGTATTCAGTAACAGGAGATTACCGCGACTATATCACCTGGTTGCAGCGAAATGAAACTGCGCGAGACGAGCAGTTCTGGAGATCTTATTTACTGGGTTTCACCAGGCCAAATGAACTTGCACGATATGATATTGTTGCGGAAGCTACCAGGTCGAAAATTGGTGAGCAGGAACTTCGCTTGTCCAGTGATATATCGTCTAAATTGCAAACACTGGCCAATCAAAATCACATTACCTTGAACGTGCTTTTCCAGGGAATCTGGGCATGTATGCTCAGTGTCTACTGTGAGCAGGAGGATGTGGTATTTGGCATCAGCAGTTCCGGTAGGCCAGCTGACGTTCCTTATGTTGATACAATTATTGGACCATTTGTGAACAACTTGCCTGTCAGGATGATAGTGAAGCCGGACCAGCTACTTATCCCATGGCTACAGGAATCTCAGACAAGGTTGCTTGATGTTACTGCACACGAGCAAACGCCATTGGCAAATATACAGGAGTGGAGTGATTTGCCGTTACGCTATCGCCTGTTTGAGAGTCTCCTGGTTTTTCAGAATTATGTCTCGAGAGACAGGTCATTCACATTTGGTAATAAGGTCTCCATGGATCACATTGTCTTGCCAGAAGCGACAAATTACCCACTGACCATAGTTATAACGCCAGCTAATGAAATACTGGTAAAAATTTATTATCACCGTGCAACCTTTGAAGATGATGCTATATTCTCACTTGTAGATAGTTTGAAAGAAATACTGCATGGTGTGGTGTTAGATACACCAGACACACTTCATGATGTTGCGTTTGGCAGAATGAGATGGAAAAAGCCAGTGAGCCAGCTTGTTAAAGAAGCTGTATCGG
>JASJGU010000216.1:0-3149 GCA_033791385.1 Desulfuromusa sp. | reverse complement strand
TTTTTTCAACACGGGCTTCCAAATCGGTCTGTAGTAGACCAAAGCGTTGAATTTTCTGTTGCTGGTCCAGTGTCAACTCGCCCAGAGAAATCGTTGGCCGCAACTCAATCGCCAGTCGCATCGACCCGACATAGTCCCGCTTTAACTCAAGCAGACTTTTTATAGACACGGAACTATCCTCGATGCGTTGAATCCATAGCATCAGGTTATCCATGTGATCCAAAAACTTAACCTGCAAGGTAATAGCCTGCTGCGCCAAGTCCTGTTCTCCAAACAGGAAAGCATCCTCATACTTTCCGGACTGCTGCTGAATGACGCTCAACATTTTGTCGCCGTTAGAAACCAATGGCCAGTAATTTTCCTGCAGGTGGGACAAGCGATTATATTGGGCGATATTGGCGTAAAAACCAACCAGTACAGAAACGAAAAAACCACCCATGGCGGTTAAAACACATAGCCATACCTTTGAGCGGATACTGCTGAAACGATTTGTCATTTAGTTATCCTGACCGGTTTCAGCAATTCAGATAAATCGTCTTTGGTCTGATAACTGATAGCATTTTTATGTTTGTCCAGATATATCGACATATCATCAGGATTCTCTGCAGAGTAAGGCATCATGCTCCGGCCACTGTAAAGATTTTTACGCCAGAAAAGGCTTAATTGTTTCGGAGACTTGTGCAACATCGTCCGGGTAAACTCAGAATGAGCCGCATCATTCGGATTCAAAACCAACATGACAGCAGAGCCATCCGGCCACTTTTTGGATTTACCAAGGAACATCCGCCTAAGGTCTTTAACACTGACGGTATCGATCTGGCTGTCCTTATTCACGACGACAACGTACTCCTGCCCCATTGATGCTGTGACACACGGACTCAGCAGCAAAATTAGCAGTAAATATATTATCGGACGCAGTGCAGTCAAATGATCAACCTCAAACGCTAGAAGCTAAAAGAAAGCTTTCCAACAAAATAGTTCCAGTAACGATCAACACCATCAGGGTTCAGCACCCCCAGCTGCATGGCAGCACCATCGACATTGTGATACTCAGCCTTCAATGTCCAATTCTCAGCTAAATCATAACGAGCAGCTACACCAATATCCTTCCTCCAGCCATAATAGTCAGGAGACTGCGGACGACTGCTTCCATCTTTATCATCCTTCAAGCGATAAAACTCATCATACAGGGCACTGAAGGTCCAACGCTCGAACGGAGCATAGTTAAGCATAAGGTACCAGGACTGTGATGGACCATTCATTGTAACTACCCCGGCAGAGGTCGTTTTCCGATCTGTTTCACCGTATTCAGAGACTAGGGTTAAATCGTTCCAGGCATATTCCAAAGAAAGGACAAATTTACTTTTGACCTTCGCTTTGGTCAAAGGAGTTGGATCTCCATTGACGTAAAGGGCACTTTTGGAAGTAAGCAGAGAGAAACCTAAACGCAGACCATCCAAGGCAGAGTTATAAACCAAGGCGCCGCCGTACAGATCTTCACTTTCACGCTTGTGCGAATTCAATGATGATGGGATCAGCGGATTGTAATTCGGCTTACCCTGATTAGCGTTGTTCTTATTGATAAGCGAATTCAGAGAATTTTCTGTCGACTGCGCCAAAATACTATTGTCTGGATAATCATTCTCACCGGCAAAGAAATGATAATCAACATCTCCCCAGGAACCGGTCGGTACATTGCCGTAGATGCCACCACCGATGTAAGATAAATTGGCATCACGACGGGATTCATCGTAGATACTCTGCGGTAGGAACACCATCGGCAACAGAAAGTCAGTATCGCGGTTCTCATTGAAGAGGCCCATCGGCATTTTGACTTTACCGGCCCGAGCACCAAGCCAGTCGAAGGGTTGGTACTCAATCAATGCCCAGTCAAGGACGATTTCATCTTCGGAATAATCACCAAGCTTCCGATAATAAATCTGACCACCAAAACGCAGGGCATCCAACGGGGTCCAGTTTGCATTCAGACCGCCCTCGGTAAATTCAAAATCTCCAGAGGTGCTATTATTTGTCAAAAAATTATTGTCAGTGCTGTGAAGGTACCCTTGTGACAGGAAACCATGGATCTGCACTGACTCACCCAAATCGATTGCGATTGAAACAGAGGGGAGCCGCATGCAGAGGGTAAGAATTGTAAGGTTGAGGAGCCATTTCATAAATGTAAAAGCCCATAGGGTAAAACAATAAACGGAAGACCAGCAAACATTAGAAACACACAATATCCGAACAATCAATAGATAGCAAGCAGTTAAATACCATCAAACAACTGTAAAAATTAGCCTTTTTATCAATGAGTAGAAAACGGCAGAATTAAATATTGACTTTCGTATATGCATATTTAACAATGCCGTCTATCAATCGTTCTAGGGAGGTGTTAAAGATGCTGACGATAACCGAAACGGCTTCAGAAAATTTCAAAGAAATCCTACAGGAAAACCCCGGAAAATCTGTTCGAGTTGTTTTTGAAGGTTTTGGCTGAGGCGGTCCCAATTTGGGATTAGTTCTGGATGAACTAAACGAAGAAGAACAAACGATCGAAGTTGACGGTATGAACATCCTGATTGCCGAACACGTGCTGCCCTATACCAAAGGGCACAAAATTGACTACATCAACAACCCACATAGTCAAGGCTTTGCAATTCTGCCGATCAATGGCGGCTGTTAACATACAGGTTGGCCCACAAAAAAGCGCCGCCCGTTCACAACGAACAGACGGCGCTTTTTATTTACAAGCAAACCAACTACAGTAAATCGATCTTCTCCAAAAATTTCACTGCAGCAAAATACGAAACAATTATTAAAATCATCCAGATAACTATAAGCATAGCGTCACTCCCTTCTTAATAACTCTTATCGTCTGCGAGCAGCTCGTCCATCGTCAGCTTCTTACTGTCCATTTGCCGCCAGGTCCAGGCGACGTAAGCCAAGACAAAGGGAACCGCAATCGCCACGTACGACATCATGGTCAAAGTGTAATGGGTACTTGATGCATTGTAGATGGTCAGACTGCTGTTTAAATCGACCTTGGACGGATAGAAGGAGGTATTGTTGTAGCCAGCGAGAAAGAATATCGCCAAACAGGTCAATACCGTCCCGAGTCCGGCAGGCCAGATTCCTCGTACCGATGG
>JASJGU010000215.1:0-5248 GCA_033791385.1 Desulfuromusa sp. | reverse complement strand
GGAGGCTTTTTACGAGTTTGTCAATTTTGATAACTGCGAAAAAGCAAGTAATACCTGGGGGCCTGGCCAATTTTTAACTCCGATCCTTAAATAGAAAGCTGAAAATGTTTTCTGCAAACGGCGGATGTGCCAGATAGCTTTCATAAGCGTGGCTGGCATTGGAGATCTTTTCCAGGTGGAAGTCAGCGGATATACCGTAAGAACGGCCCAAGGCACGTGCAGCAGCTGTCCAGCGTTCTGCTCTTTCAATTCGATCCAGTCCCTGGAATGAGTCTATAGCCCGAACTTTATTAAGATCGGTGTCCCTTAAATCATCATTTTCCCCGATCATTACCAAAGTTGGTATCTGTAGAAAACTTTCCATTGCGAGGGTCAGCTTAGGCCAGTCGCGGGTAGATTTAATGCCATAGGGGTATTTTCGTTCAGGATCAGGGAAACTGTACCATCCCGGTGCCGCAAGAACCATCCTGGCCACCCGTTTAGGATTAAACATGGCATAACGATGAACAAACTGGCCACCTCCTGAAAATCCAAATAAGTGCATAGGGGCCGGAGGGATTTTTAACCATTCGTGGGCCTCTTGTAGAACCTGATCAAAGGCCATGTCTGCCCGCTCTTTATTAACAGAGGTTCCCAGTTGTTGATACCGGGGGAAGTTGGCTTTTGGAAAGAGTGGGGCGATTATCACTGCTCCGTGGTGTTCAGCCTGAGGGATAAATCCAGTGATGTGTTGTTCGGCATTTCGTGAAATTCCATGGATTGAGTAGAGGATTTTTGTCTCATCTCGTCTTTCCTTTGGGATATAGACAATATAGTTCATCTGAGACATGCCGTCGATAGTCCGATGATAGATCTTGCCGGGATGTAGATTATCGGTCATGGGGAGAACTCCTCAGTTTAGTAATTGAACAGGTTCACCTGTCGGTATAGCCTCTTTAAGAGGCGGCTTGTCGTTTGATTCGACGGCCACCAGTTTTCGTTTAGCCAGTCGCCAGTAGATGTCAGCGAGTGCGAGACGGTCAGACGATCGACTGACCATGAGTACCGTTCCTGAAAAGCTGCGAATAACCTCTTCTAACATAAGGGCACTCTGTTCATCGAGGTTAGCATCAATCTCATCTAAAATTAGAATTGCGGGCTGCCCCAACAAGGCTCTGGCGAGGGTTAATTTGTGACGCTGCCCGAGAGAAAGGTTGCCTCCACCTTCCTGTATGCGGAAGTTCTCCCCACCTGACAATTTATTTAATAGATCATCAATTTGGCAAAGTTGTTTCACTCGTTCAACTTCTTCAGGGGAAGCATCCGGTTTCCTGTATCGAAGATTTTTTCGAACAGATCCTTTTAGTAGCGGCAGATCCGGACTGACGATGCCTATAGCATTACGAACAGATGCGAGGTTACATTGGCCGATATCTTGACCGTCGATAAGGATTTTACCTTTGCTTGGATCGACCATGCGCGCGATGACCTGCAACAGGGTAGACTTGCCTGCACCGTTGTCACCAACAATAGCCAGCCGGGCACCACTGGGAATAGTTGCCGAAATGTTTCGTAAAACGCCGCGGAGGTAGATTCCCTGCAGCTCAATGACACCTTTTTTCACCTGTAGGGAAGGGCGTTTTGGCGAACGGCCACGAAGCTGTTTGGTCTGCATGAATTCGATGATTTTTTCCCTGGACACACGATAGGCCTGCAGGTACTCGTATACCCGACCGAAATCTCGAAAAGCGTTAGAAAGAAAGCTGACCACTGCCAATGCTGCGGCAACGTTTCCGGTACTGGTCTGGTTGCGAAAGACTTCCAGCGAACCGACAGAGAGGATGGCTGCCATAGAGAGGGCGGCTGCACTTTCATTGATTACACGCATCCAGGCTGAAGCACGGGATCGACTAATCGTTATTTCGCGAAGCTGGCGACTTTGCTTGCTAAAACGGCTTCGTTCATTTTTTTGTTGGTTGAATGCCTGGATGACAGCAAAGGAGCGTATCTTTTCATTGATATTGCCGGCAAGGCGCCCACGAACCCGGCGTGTGTCCGAGATAACGCTGCGCATTCGGGGACCGAGTTTTAGGTTCCAGGCCAGCCCTAGCGACAGGATGACAGTTGAACAGATGGCAAGATATAGATCGAGATAGCCAAGAACTGCAATCGAAATTACAGCGACGATTGCTGATACAACGATCCTGGCCAACCCGAGACAAACCCAGCGGCGAATAGCAGATAGATCCCCGACAAAGCGCAGCATGGAGTTTCCTGTACTACGACTACTGAGAGCCCTGGGGGCAAAATAAGTCATACGGTCAAAGACCGCCAACCGTACTCTATAGATATATTCTTGACCTAAACGTTCGGCATCAACCCGTTCTATAAAACGTAACCATGCTGCCAGACCGGTACTGCCGAGCAGGCCCACAGCAAATAGTCCAATGAGCCAAACATCATCTAAGTCGAAGAGATGAACCTCCGCATCTCCGAACTCAGGATCGAATAGCACATTAAAGGCATACCTCACGAGCAGCATAGAACAGATAATCATGGCAGCTTGCGTGAAGCCATTGATTATTAGTCGAATGAATAACCAACGTCTGGTTCCTGCAAAGATCGTGGGGAGTTTGATCATCCAGGGGCCTCGCTTAAAACAGACTCGCCTGTTGCGATAGCCTGTTGACCATATTTTCTGAATTTCAGACAATTATAGATGTATTTTGATACGTTGGTACGAGCCAGGGAGTTGGTATGATAAACAGGTAATCCACATACCTGCTCTGCTTCTCTTTGTGCCAGCGGGGAGGACGTCAAGAGGCCTGTGATGGCGAGGACTGGCAATTGGCGGGCCATCAGCCAGGATATACCCGCCTGGGCTCCAAGCGCGTCATGGGCGGCAAAAATGACGCCGTCGACCCAGTCAGTAAAAGAGGGGGTGCCGAACAGTTGAGCTGTCTCCCTTTGCAGCAAGCCATCAGCAATTTCAACAACGATGATTTCTGGCTGGGTGGTGCACATTTCAGTACCGAGTGTCATGGCGATATCCAGCAGAGCATCGCGGTTAACCCGGTAGGTAGAAACATAACCGGCATCAATGAAGTCGAAAACCGGATCGGCTCCTGCATCGACCAGCGCTCGGTAGTCTGAGCCTGCACCGGTGCCAGTGAATTTGGCTGCAGAAACCTTGATCTTTTGCCTGACGAAACCTTTCACCAGGTTAGCGCATGTGGTGGTTTTTCCCGAGTTCATCGAAGTTCCGGCCACCACTAGTACCAGGGGAGTCGGGAAGAGTTGGTCGGATTTGGGCAGGCGTGAGGAACTGAGGTTAATGCGATGCCCATCTTTATCGGCCAGCAGCCCCAAGGGAGTAATTCGGGTTGCTGTGCGGACTCGATCATGTTTGTTAAGCAGTCGTGCAGCTACACCACCGGCTGCGACCAGACGACAGGGGCCAAGATGATCGGGGACGATGCCTTCAAACTGATCTGGAGCGTAACGATTTCCATAGGCAACAATAATTTCATCCCCTTCAAAAAGAAAGGCACGGCGACTGTTGACAAGCTCCAGTCGCTTGTGCTGACCCAATTCCTCGACACGGGCTAAAACAAGATCTCCTGCCAGAGGGGCCAACCCACCAGTTAAAAGTGTGAATTTTTGTTGTTGGTTGATCCTGCGGGTAGTGTAAGCCCATTTTGCCTGGGATAGCCGCATTTTCTTTAAGGGTTCAAACTGAATATCCATGATTCCCCCATTGTGTTGGTGTAATAAGTAGGAAGAGAAAATAATCCAACTTATTGATGACTTTGCTTATCGGTAGCAAAGGAATTGTCTGCTTGTCAGTCACTTCTTAGGTCTGGACAATCGTATACTATAGGAAAAATGTCTTGCTGTTGGCAGTTCTACGGTTTCTTCTTCTCCCAAGTGAATGATTTGGGGAAGTGTTATTTCAGCATGGACTTTAAGGATATCACTGGCTATTGGTCAGCACTTGTCCATAGTTTGAGGTATAAAAAAGATGGCTAGTGTAGAGGCCAGATGATCGTTAGATTTTATATCAAAATAATCAGTGTTAGCGTATCCGCAATGGAAAATAAAGTCAGGGCAAATAATTATAAGATGTAGACATTGTTGGAACTATGCTTACTTGATTTCTTTTTGGTCATTATGTCTTTCTTGATTATGTGTGGCGCTACCAAATCTATATTGATAGTTTCAATTATTACAGAGAGAAGGAACAAGGTGAAAAAAAAATTACATCCAACCGTTTACTCAACGGAACATGGCAGGATTTGTCCTAGCTGTAGCAAACCTCTGGCTGGCTGTATTTGTAGCAAAAAACATCATGTCAATGAAGGAGATGGAGTTGTTAGGATAGGCAGGGTGACAAAGGGACGAAAAGGAAAAAGTGTGACGACAATTTCCGGCCTTCTTCTTGATTCACAAGGCTTGCTGGCACTAGGAAAGGTACTAAAAAAAAGATGTGGTTCCGGCGGCACTGTGAAAGAGGGTATCCTGGAAATTCAGGGTGATCACAGAGACATGTTATTTGAAGAGTTGCAAAAACGGGGCTGGCGGGTGAAGCGTTGCGGTGGATGAAAGGAGGGGGTTTTGCAGTGCACTGCGGTTGTGGTAAAACAAGCTGGAGACAATTATTATTATTTGGAGCTGTCTGCGGCTGCGGCTGAACTTGTTTTTTAACCAAAGGAGAAGCCAATATGACAATATCTTTTCTGAGAATTCCATTTATTGATTTGTTGAGAGCATTACTAATTACCATAAACTGTTTGTTATTTGCTGGGTTGGCAACTCTTGCCTCGGCTGCAACAATGGAAATCACTGTTAAAAATGATTTAATTAGCGTAGAGCTTGTTGATGTGCCTCTTATTGAAGTTCTGCAGCGGGTTAAGCAGGAGTTCGGGTTCAAAGCGCACTTCCATGGTGATCTCTCTGAACTGATTACCTTGTCGTTCACTGATTTCCCTTTGGAGAAATGCCTTCAACAGTTAACAGCTAACCACTCGTTGTCGGTGGCTTCTCTGACAACCACAAAGATACCAGAGCAAAATGACAGAAAACAGATTGCTGAAGTCTGGGTCATTAGTCGTAGCTCAATTTCTCGAAATGTAAATGTTCCCCCTGTTGCGCCGGTGCTGCAATCCTCTGATCTTATTAACAACACAGCTAAAATCAAGGAGGAAGCACCTGAGCTGACTGATGCTGGAGAGCGGGAAAGGGTTACTTTGGAGCAGTTATTGAATGACCC
>JASJGU010000214.1:0-3802 GCA_033791385.1 Desulfuromusa sp. | reverse complement strand
CCTACAAAGGTGCCTATTATAAGAAAAGCGTCAGGTACGTCTGCGGTGATCGACCGGCGGTCGGCGAGACGGTAACCACTCGATTCGATTTACTGGAGGCTTATCGTACTTATTTCGATATGGAACGCGACGATAACCCCTTTATTTCCGGTCTCGCCATCGCCCTGGATACCAGGAAAGCGAGTGATGATGGAACCTCATCGGCTTTCATCAAGGAGATCCGGATTTACCAGTAGGGTTATACCCGATCCTTCCGACCTTCCCTGCTTTCATGGCAGCAAAGCGGCCCTGTAACTGGGGCTAAAATCCAGGCTATGACCCTGCCTACTTCCAGCGCCAGCTCATCGGCACCAGTAGAATTCAGAGTTCAGAGCTGCAGGCTCATCAGGGATGAGGTTCGCCACCAGCAAGCCGGCGCCGCTCTGAATGCCGAGATAGGACACGGTGATGATGAGCAGCCAGGTTAGCCAGTTTTACCGGGATATTTAAATGTTCAGTCGCAACTGTAATCAAGTGGATATAGATCATATGAGTCTTTGCCATACTACTATTCAAGCGGTTTTCAATAACAAGAATCTATCAGGATGAAGCCGCTATCATGCCTCTCTAAATTTCTGCTAGCCATGTTACTGTCTTTGCTGTCGGCCTGCGCCAGCACCAATTTCAATGTTGTGCAGGAATCCAGCTACGCAATCCAGGCCTCGGATAACACGAGGCTCGGCAAACTCAAGATAGACTCGGGCCGGTCTCGTTCCAGTAGCGAGTCCTCTTTTTTCCCGTTGACTGGAGGTATCGAGAGTCTCGGTGCGCGCCTGCGCCTGATCGACGCTGCCGAAGTCAGCATCGACCTGCAGTATTTCATGATGAAAGACGATATCGTCGGTGCTTTACTCTCGGCAAAGTTGCTGGAAGCGGCGGATCGTGGCGTGAGGGTGCGGTTTCTGCTCGATGACATTTTTACGACCATTCAGGACGTCGACCTGTTCGTGCTGAACGAACATGCAAATATCGAGGTGCGTCTGTTCAACCCGATCGCCCGCCGGGGTTTCAAGCATCTAAATTACGCCTGGAATTTCTCGAGCGTGAACCGGCGCATGCACAACAAGTCCTTTACCGTGGATGGCAGCTTTACCATAGTTGGTGGCCGCAATCTCGCCAGGGAATATTTCAGCCTGAACGACGACACCGAGTTCTTTGATCTCGACGTGCTTGCCAGCGGCCCAATCGCTGATGAGGTTGCGGCTAGTTTCGACTATTTCTGGAACTTCTCGCAGGCCCTGGGCATTGAGCATCTGCGCGATAAACCCTCACCGTTGCAACTGCATAACGCCCGCCGTGCGATCGATGGGGCTCTGTCGAGCGAAGGAGCGGCAATTTACCGAGTTGCCATCGAATCGGAGGTCCTGTTGCAACTCGTCAACAAGGTGGTCAGCGACGTTGTTGCCGAAGCCAGGCTCATTGCCGAACTTCCAGAGAAACTGAAGCTCTCCACCGACGACGACAGTTTTCGTTTGATCAAGGTATTGGGTGAATTTATGAAAGACGCCAAAAACGAGATTTTCATGATCACGCCGTATTTTATTCCGACAGCTAAAGGCATGGACTTTTTTCAAACCATCGTGAATAAGGGTGTAAAGGTTACACTGGTTACCAACTCATTGGCATCCACCAACCATGTGCCGGTGCACGCGGCATACGAACGATACCGCAAGGGTATGCTCGCGATGGGAGCCGAGATCTACGAAACCCGGGCAGACGCCTTCCAGGGAATGGAGCGGAACGACAAAAGTCAGCAAAGAAGCACGCTTCATACCAAGCTGATTGTTATCGACCGTCGTTACGTATTCATCGGCTCGTTGAACCTGGACCCGCGCTCGGTGGTACTTAACACCGAAATCGGCATCATGATCGATTCGCCGGATCTCGCCGCTACGCTGATGGAGGACATTGAGGATGGTTTCGACCAGGAGGTTTATCGCCTGGAGTTGGACACCGACGGCAAGCTGCTCTGGCACGGCCACTACAACGGAGCCGCCGTTGTACTTACCAGGGATCCGCAAGCATCCTGGTGGCGCCACTTCTCGGTCAACATCTTCAAGATTCTGCCCGAGGGTCAGCTTTAGTTTTTATCGAGGCATTCGTTTAAAATTACTAGAAACAAGGGAAAACTGTGTGCAGCACAGTGAAAGAGCGGCGGAATGAGCTGGTATTGGATCACAGCTAAGTTGCTTCAAAACATCCTGTTTGTTAAGTTTCAAATAAATACGTTACCTTTTCAGGAATGACTCAATATAAGAATTCTGCATTGATATGGGTTCAAAAATTGATCAACAGGCTAAGAAGGTAACTATGTGAAATATCAAGCAAACCAACACTCGGTCGAGTGTTGGTTTGACCTAGAATAACAGTGACAGGCTTATTGATTGAAGTTAGGACTCATATCAAATGTTTGTCTAGTTTTTGAATAAGAGTCTTCTGGCGGGACAGCAAGACCTTTTTCCGTCAGCACGGCTTCAATGCGCTGTGCAACAGCAGGCAGGTTTTTATCTTTAGTCTTACCTTTAAAAGAAATTGAAGTAAAAGCCAAAGCTGGCTTTTTATAATAAGGGCTCCATATCGAATAGTCAGCTTCAACACTGCCCGGTATTTTTGTAATAGGACCTTCCCAATAAAGCGCACGCATTACCATGGTTTGCTGGATTTCATCCGTTTTTCCATCTAAACGCGACTCAACCGCACTCCAGGCTTCAGGATTTTTCTGTTTAATGCGCTCCAATATTGCAGGTACATCAACACGTCGTACATCGAAGTCATTCGGATTGTATCCAACGTCCCAGCTGACACTGTATTTTTTCTCACCACCGACAATGTCAATCTCAGCCTTTCTATACTTACTTATGTCACCAAATGCTTCAGGTGACTCCGCCCTGAGTTTCACGGTAATTTTGGTCTTCTTTGGACTGGTGAGATCTTCCCTAACTCGGATAATCAGTGCATTTTTGTTTAGATCACGATTAGGTGTATCAAGATATGTGACCAGTTTTTCATCATGGCCAGGTTCAAAATTAATAAAATTATATAATTTTTCTCGCTGACCTGACAGGGAACTGGGGGCAATATTCATTGAACCGGGTTCCTGAATATTAAAGCCGTATTCTGTTTCTGTAAAATGACTGACATCTAATGCCCATGCGGGAAGGACAAAAAATGTGGTTAATAATAAACTGATAAATGAAGGTCTATTCATGTTAATTTTCCTGTAAATATTTACTTTAAAAGCATTCTACGCGGGATGGTTCAGAACCATCCCTGTTAAGGCAATTCGATATTCTTTAAGACATGCTCTAAAAGAACCACGACACACGTGTTTGCCAGATGCTGTCATCCTGATCCTTGTATTTTGAATCATCGTTATAGTTATCTGCCTCATAACGTATGTAGTTGAACATCGTCTTCAGATTGTTTTCCATATACCAGTTAAGACCCAAAGTAATATCCGCTAATTCACCACCAAATTCGTCATTATCATTCAGATCGATCGTGCTATAACGTGCAGCAATTTCCCACGCTCCCCAACCACCTTTTGAAATGGGCTCATCCGGCATAACATTTCCAAAAGTGCCGCTTTTACGTCGATAAGCATGTGATTCTCCCGTCAACATGTAGGCACCAGAGATATACCAGCTGTCGTAACTATAGCTATCTTCATCAACCTCAAGGTCCTCATCGTCATAAAATCCCTTGGTTTTCGCAGTAACGTATTCAGTTTGCATCAGGAATCCACTGCCAGAATAAGCTGCTT
>JASJGU010000213.1:0-3478 GCA_033791385.1 Desulfuromusa sp. | reverse complement strand
CTTTGCCGCAGTGATGAATTTTCTACCATTCCGGCTCACTGAACTGAGTGATCAGGCCAATGAACTGCGCATCGGCCTGATGTATTCCGGCTACATGATGGGGGTTGTCACCTCCCTGGGGGCTCCTAAATTTATTATCTGGATCAAAAGTGAAATTACCACGATCCGCGTCGGCTTGATCTGTCTCGGATTAACCTTGCTGGGACTGGCCACCGAGAAGATCTGGATTCTGTTCGGAATGATGTTCCTTTTTTGTGGCGCCATGTTTCTGGTCCATTCAACCGCTTCTGGGCTGGTCAACCAACTTGCTGGAAGCAAATATCGGGGAATGACCAATGGTCTTTATGTCGCTTTTTATTATGCCGGGGGCAGCATTGGCTCTTTTGCTCCAGGAATCATTTACAGGCACTTCGGCTGGAATGGTTTCCTTATTCTATTGGCTCTGATCTGCTGTACGGGTTATATCTGTATCAACAAAGTACGACTCCCGATAAAAACGTAACCACTTATTACATAAGGATTACTGATGTTATTACCCGGCTACCGCTATACATTGAAGGCTAAAAGTATCGACCACAAAGGTGTCTGGCTGGATGCGCAGGGGGAACAGATTTTTCTTCCCCTTCGCGAAGGCCCTGATGAGGTCAGCCCGGAAGATGAGATTGAAGTTTTTCTTTATCTCGATCGTGACAACAAACACAAAGTAACCACGAAAATGCCGCTCGCACAGGTTGGAGAATTTGCCCTGATGAAGGTTCAAAGTATCGGACCACACGGTGCTTTTCTCGATTGGGGACTAGAGAAAGACTTGTTAGCTCCCTACAGTGAGCAGGGGCAAAAAATGGAAGAAGGACGGCGCTACCTGGTACATGTCTGCCATGATGAAGAGAATCGACCGATTGCCTCAAGCCGCCTGGAAAAATTTCTGCTAAAAGAAAATCGGGATCTTAGTGAAGGAGAAGAAGTCGAACTAGTGATCTGGGCTTTCACTGATCTGGGAGCCAAAGTCATCGTCAATAATTGCTACGAGGCACTGCTGTACAAAGATGAAATTCCACCGGGGCTGAAACGGGGAGAACTATACACGGGTTACGTACTGCGCATCCGTGCCGACCACAGAATTGATGTCACACTGCGTCGTCCCGGCGCAGAAGGAATTAAAGATGCCCAAGCTGTCATTCTGGGGGCACTAAAAGTAGATGGATTTCTGCCATTGCACGACCAAAGTCCACCGGAGCTGATCCGCAACCAGCTGGGATTAAGTAAAAAGGTATTTAAAAAAGCGGTTGGCGGTTTGTATAAAGATGGTTTAGTTGAGTTGGGCGATCAGGGGGTCCGGCTGTTGAAAAGCTAGATCACCAAACTGGATATCATGTCAACTTATCCAATGCGGCACTTATCTCTTTCGGCAACTGCGGTCGCCCCTTCGCGCTGACCCCAGTTCCAACCGCCCTCGCCCTTAATACCAATTTGTTCTCCGGCAACAGATAGATATCCTGAACAAATCGATAGCGCAAGGGAGACACCCGCTCCAGCATGACACCGACCATAAAACGTTCACCACTGCGCAATGAATACTTGTAATCCAGCTCTGCCCGGATGATCACCAAACTGATTCCACGCCGCACCAGTTCAGAAAAATCAAGACCAAGTGTCTTAATAAATTCGTGGCGACAATGTTCCAGATAATTCAGATAAACTGCATTATTGACGTGCCCTTGCAGATCACATTCATAATCCCGCACTTGAAATTCTAGTTGGAATTGGTACTGCTTCATCGCACTCTCCCTGGAAATTGGAACCCTCTGAAACGACCACATTACAGTTTCTCATGTAGCCATAGCGGAAGCAGAAAAGCAACTTTGCCGATATTTCGTACAGAGTTTATGTGCACGGCAGAATCCCCCATTAAAAAGCGTGCTTTATTCTTGACAGTATTGGTTAAGATTCCTATATTGATTAACATAACAACTTAAGGAGATAAACCCATGAAACTTTCTACCAAAAGCCGCTACGGCGTTCGTGCAATGTTTGATATGGCCTTTCATGCCGGTAATCTACCGGCACAGATCAAGGATATTTCTCGGCGGCAAAATATCTCACCACGCTATCTGGAGCAGATATTTCAGGATCTGAAAAAAGCTGGCTTGCTGAAAAGCCGCCGTGGACCTCAAGGCGGATACAGCTTGATGAAACCTGCCGAAGAAATCACGGTTGAAGAAATTGTCCTGGCTGCTGAAGGGGAGTTACTGCTGGTCAACTGTATCAAAGGGCATCGGAAAGACGGTGAATCACCGCCATCCTGTGATTTTGACAATCAATGTCTCACTCAGCATATCTGGGCCGAAGGGAGTCGTATCCTCGGCGAGTATTTTGGCTCTATCAGCTTAAAAGATCTGTGTGAGCAAGGACAGGAGATGGGGCTGGAAAAAGAGCTGGATCATCGCTTTATGTATTTCATTTGATTCGTCATGAGTCTGGACGAAAAGTATCAACATCTGCAAAACATTCTGTCTGAGTTTAGTTCTGTCGTTATTGCATTTTCAGGGGGGGTTGATTCAACCCTCCTGCTTAAGGTTGCCTGTGACAGCCTTGGAACGGATAAAGTCCTCGCCCTCACTGCAACATCCCCAATTTTTCCCAGCTATGAAACAGAACAGAGCCAACTGCTTGCCAAAGAATTTGGCGTCCGACAGCAATTGATCAACAGCAACGAAATGGAACTGGCTGATTTTGTCAATAATGAGCTGCAACGCTGTTACCACTGCAAGCACAATCTGTTCAGTCTATTTTTAAAAGAGGTGACAAAGACCGCTTGCAAAACCTTGCTCGATGGCTCTAACATTGATGATCAAGATGATTATCGGCCAGGTCAAAAAGCAATCACTCAGCTAAAAATCCGCTCACCGCTTTTGGAGGCCAACCTCGGAAAACAGGAAGTCAGAGCATTAAGTCGGCAACTCGGTCTATCCACTTGGGACAAGCAACCCTTTGCCTGCCTTGCCACCCGCTTTCCCTACGGAACCCGGATTACGGTTAAGGGATTGAAGCAAGTCGATCAATGTGAAACCTGGCTGCGTTTGCATGGTTTTTCACATTACCGGGTTCGTTGTCATAATCAGCTGGCTCGAATTGAAGTTGCACCTGAAGAGATCGCCAGGTTATTGGAAGGGACACTCCGCATTGACTTGGTTGAAACGTTTAAGCTAAATGGATTCGACTATGTGACCCTTGATCTGCAAGGATATCGCAGCGGTAGCATGAATGAAATCTTGCCTGAGACCTGAATCAGATCAGATGGCAGCAACCCCGGGACTGTCCCCGCACGGAGGCTGTCCCAGATTTTTGTGGCGCGAACCGCCACAGTTTCATGGCTCGTAAATTCCTGAGACAGCCCCCGATGACCCTGGGGACAGTCCCGAGATGACTAATATTGATAGTTTGTATGATGGCTAAGCAAAAATTTATGCAGGAGGAA
>JASJGU010000212.1:0-5625 GCA_033791385.1 Desulfuromusa sp. | reverse complement strand
ATAGCGGCGATGCGGAAATCCAGGCTATCTTTGAGAGGATTAATGCCCGCCGGAACAGCGAATAATACCAGTTATTGTATTTTTTGCCTAATTGATAATGCCTAATGAGAAACCAATGGTGACGTGAGTATCAATGTTAAAGGCCTAATGAAAGATCAACGGAAACTAGCTTGATGGGAATGTTGAGAACGATTAAATTGATCCTAAGCCATCCACTTAACCAAAGTCAGAAACTTGCTGCTATATTGCGTTACGCGCGTTGGCAAATTGGCTCCCGTGTATTGGGAGCGCCAATTGCCATACGATTTGTCGATCAAACGCGCCTCCTTGTTAGGCGTGGAATGAAGGGTGCGACTCAGAATATTTATTGCGGACTTCATGAGTTTGAAGATATGGCTTTTGTCTTGCACACTCTCACAGACTCCGATGGTTTTGTGGATGTTGGTGCAAATATCGGTTCTTATTCAATTCTTGCAGCGGGGGCGGTAGGCGCACGATGCGTGTCGATCGAGCCAATCCTAAGCACATATACTCATCTAATTGATAACGTGCGTCTGAACGGAATTGATGATCGTGTGATGGCGCTAAATATTGGTATTGGAAAAGAGAGAGGGATTCTGCGCTTCACTTACAGTTTCGACTCGGTGAACCACGTCTTGGCGGAATCGGAGAAAGGAAACGAGTCAATTAAGGTTGAAGTGGAATGTCTCGACGAAATTCTATCAGATTTTGAACCCATGATAATCAAGATTGACGTTGAGGGATTCGAAACGAACGTCATTACCGGTGCGCATAAGGTGCTATCTAGAAATTCATTGTTTGCTGTAATCTTGGAATTGAACGGTAGCGGAGATCGTTATGGTTTTGACGAAAATGACATTCATAGACGCATGTTGAATTACGGCTTCGGAACTTTTCGCTACTTACCATTCGAGAGAAAGCTAGTTGCGCTGGACGGCACAAATGCACATTCAGGCAATACCCTCTATATTCGGTTGAATGCTCAAGGGAATGTCGCAACAAGACTCAGAGATGCGCGAAAATATATGACATCCGTTGGTATTGAGGTTTAAGGAGACAATTGTTTCGTTCAAAAAGCTCGTTAGCTTCAAAACTGGCCTTTAGCATAATTTAGAAAACTCGCACACTGGATTAGTACTTTACTCGAAGAGATAGAGGATTTTAGTTGAATTAAGAATGACGGGATTGACGACTATAGACTCGCTATTTGAAAATATATGTTCAATTCGCTTCCCAATGGAAGCCTTTGATGAGACTCTTTGAGTTTGGGGAACTTTAAAATGAAGGTGATTTTTTGGCATGACATTAACAGCATTCATCATGCTCCTTTGATTGAGTCTCTTGCAAAAAACAGCGGTGTTGAAGTTCACTTGGTTGCAAACGGGGACATTGGGTCAAGAACTGAAAATGGTTGGGGTGTTCCGGAAATATTACCAGCAATATTTCACGAAAGAAGCCAAACGGATCCAATTAGCCTTCTTAATAAAGTTCATATAGACCGTGAGTCCATTAGTATATTTTCTAATCCACATCAAGACGTGTACCATAAAAAACTATGGAAGTATTGTCGCCACAAAAGGTACGCTTACGGCTTCCAGCAGGCACGTCCAGGCAAGCACAGTACTTACCTCGGCCGCATAATGCGACATTGGTATTACAGGTTCAATGCAGTACCGAGGACAAAAGGCGTAAACATCATTTTGTGCAACGGTACTGAGTGTGTTAATTGGCTTTTATCTGTTGGGTACCCTAGACGAAAATTGTTGCCCTGGGGATATTTCCCAGATGTTCTTTCTTGCTCAGAAGATAGTAGCGATGCAGATGTCTCCAGTCTTAACAATAGTCCATTTCGCTTTATTTATATCGGCAGAGTAATCGAGTTGAAACGGGTAGAGTGGATAATTGACGCATTGGCGGACTTGGTTAATGAAGGAAAAAATGTTTCACTTACTATAGTCGGAGACGGAGATTTTTCGCAAAGGGTAGACGAACAAGGCGTAAAACAATTAGGAAGCAGCTATACGAGAACTTCATTTGTCCCCCACAAAGATATCGGCAAATACTTGCGCCTGGCCGATTGCTTGGTCCTTGCTTCCAGATCGGATGAATGGGGCGCTGTAATTAACGAAGCGATCTTGTGTGGTGTACCTTCTATTTGCAGTTCGGCGTGTAACGCTAAAGATCTGTTGAGCACTGGATCCGGAATTGTCTTCAACTCGGCTCGAAAGAGTAGTCTAAGAGCAGCAATGAGGACATTTGTGAGTGACAGAGACGCGTATGAAAACGCAATAAACGAATGCTTGAATTTTCAGCGACACATATCCCCAGCTGCTGCAGCTCAGTTACTGGAGGAGAGTTTAGTAAATTCCCTTCATGGCAAGCCATTACCGGAAGTTCCCTGGGCACAGACTAAAGCGGCACTAAAGCAAAAGCACGATCACCTCAACATTGGTGCTTAGCAATAGAAATTTATTTCGATTGAATAATTTTTTAATTCTCCGAGAGGTTCAAGCGAAAGTGGAGTTACTAGGACAATGAAGCGTAAGTTTAAACATTGGACGCCTCAATATATCAAGAATCGTCTTGCTTTGATGTGGTTCGAAAAAAACAACCCTGATTTTCCTTGGTTGACCAAAGAGGCGATTGTTTTCCTCGATGATTGGCTCAAGCCAACTGATCAAGGAGTTGAGTGGGGAAGTGGTCGCAGCACACTATGGATTGCCAAGCGCGTCGGGCATCTATTGAGCATTGAACATAACGATAATTGGTACGATCAAACCAGAATGGCACTTGCCATGCATAATATAGTAAATGTTGACTACAGGCAGGTTTCATTGCCGACTAGAGACAACACTAATGAAACGGATGAATTTGCCAAGCAGACTTATGGTCTGGAAGACAAGATACTGGATTTTGCTTTAGTAGATGGAGCCGATGGAACGCGCGCCGCATGCGTACGAGAAGCAATGCGATTGCTAAGGCCATGTGGACTTCTAATTCTAGACAATGCAAATCGCTATATTTCACATTCTACGATTTCTCCCGGGTCAGTTGGTAAAGGTTTTAAGAGAAACATTGCGTGGTCAAAAACTGAAGCAGAGCTAAAATCCTGGAGAACAATTTGGACATCTAATGGTGTGTGGGATACAGCATTTTTTGTTAAGGAGCCCAATAGTAGTTAGAAAACTCTAAAAATGATCTGTCGACTTCAAGGGGAAGTTTACGTTTGATCTTCACAATATGGAAGTTCGCCTGGGTCCTAGCTGGTTGATTATTTTTGTGTAAAATCAATGAGAAACAAGGACAATCCCATCATGAGTAAAGAGAGGGCTAAATCTCTTTGTAATATTGCCTATACCATTCAACAAATTGCTGCAGACCGGTTTCCACAATTGTTCTGGGCTTGAACCCAATAGCTCTTTCCAATTCATCGGTACTTGCTAAAGTTATGGGGATGTCACCGTCCTGCATGGGCAACAATTCCATTTTTGCCTTTTTCCCGATACAGTTTTCCAGCACTTGTATGAAGCGAAGCAACTCTACCGACTGGTTGTTTCCCATATTAAATACCCGATAAGGGGCGTAGCTGCTTGCGGGGTTTGGGTCATTGCCATTCCAATTCTCGTCTCCCGTGGGCTGAAAGTTCATGGTTCTCACAATACCATCAACAATATCTTCGATGTAAGTAAAGTCCCGCAACATTCTTCCATTGTTGAATACCGGGATTTTCTCACCAGCTAATATTTTTCGAGTAAAGCTAAAATAGGCCATATCTGGCCGACCCCACGGACCGTAAACAGTAAAAAACCTTAAGCCAGTGCAGGGGAGATTATAAAGATGCGCGTAGCTGTGGGCCATTAATTCGCCAGCTTTTTTTGTGGCCGCGTAAAGTGATATTGGATGATCAACGTTGTCAGTTTCTGCAAAGGGCAACTTAGTGTTTGAACCATAGACGGAACTGGAAGACGCAAAAATCAGGTGCTTCACACCAGAATGCCTGCAACCTTCTAAGATATTGCCAAAACCGACCAGATTGGAATCCACATATGCTGATGGGTTTGTCAATGAATAACGTACACCCGTTTGCGCAGCGAGATTCACTACCGCGTCAAAATGATGTTCAGCAAAAAGCCGTGCAACCGCCTTTCGATCTGCAATATCCAACTGCAAGAACTTGAACTGCGACTCGCCCTCCAGGCGGCTCAATCTTGATTGTTTTAATGAGACCTCATAGTAGTCATTCAAGTTGTCTATACCGAAAACCTCATCTCCACGCGCGGTTAGAGACAAAGCAAGCGCATTACCAATAAAGCCGGCTGCACCAGTGACCAAAACTTTTTGTTTTGTGCGCGATTCTTGCTGCATTGTATCTCCTACGTCAGGTTTTTTTATGAGCGGGCATCATAGAGTTCTATTGCCCTCCAGAATATCAGAATGTCTGCGTGATTAAATAGTGAATATAAATTCTGGTATCAATCGAGCAACAGTAACCATTTAACATCACCTTGATAGCTCCAGTTTCAGTTAACTTAGGGTTGTAAATGAGATAAATGAGAGTTGATTTAACTTGAGCACTAAGATCGTAGGTAGTTTAAGCTGACAAACAAGTAATCGTCACGGTCGCGGTGTATGCAATATAAGCCCACCCCACGTAAACGCCGAATGGTACTAATAACCTTGAATAGTGATGTCGGTGAATCGAATTCAACACACAATATTTCAGGGATAATGTGAGTTCTTATCATATCTTCGACAACTTCGTACCAAGCGCCTTCAATATCCATTTTAATTAACTCAACAGATTCATGCCCAAGACGCTGCAAGATGGTACTCAATGAACACAATTCTACATCGGCCTGCTTTCCTCCGCGATGACTACCGGGGTTGAGTAAAGAAAGGTTGGTTTCATCAGTTCTGTCTTGAAAATACAATGCGCCAACAGAGTCCTTGACCCAAATACCCCAAGGATGAAAGCTTATTGGCCATTCTGGGTGGCAGTTCATATATTCAATGGAGCTGGGTGTGGGATCAAAACTATGGATCTGAACCGAACTCCTTTCTGCAAGTGCTATATCAAAACTGGCATCACAGCCGACGCCAAAGCAATAACAAACGGCTCCCGGCGGTAAAACGTTTTGGGGAACAGTCCACGACCCATCATCAATGCCTATTCGTTCCAACGCTAAAGAACATTTATGACCGCCAAGTACAGTCAGCGGCACGAGTCTGACTAACCACTTTGATAAACCTCGCTGAAGTCTTTCGATGCGACCATGAGTAATCATATCGATCTTGCAACCTTATCGTGAACTGAGGGTGCGTTGGTGTTTCCAACGTCTGTACAAGGCAGAGGCGAAATCCCAAGGCCGCGAAGGATGTAGCCAGTATCTGAATCGGTCACTACGCCCTGCTACCTTTGACCGAGTGGAACCCGAAAAGATTTTTTCGAGTTGTCTTTTCAAATTTTCCTCATTTACAAATTCATTGTCTGTACCGTTAGTAAATGCGGGTGCCGAAATATATTGGTGATACAAACTCTTGTCACTATCCACCTTGGCCACATGCTCAATTACGTCATCAAAACTTTCAAAATCATGGCAGTTG
>JASJGU010000211.1:0-8955 GCA_033791385.1 Desulfuromusa sp. | reverse complement strand
AACACCGTTGCTTCACGTCGTGCCGGTTCGATTCCGCCTTTACCATATATAAAACAAAGATTTATCCAAACAACTAGGTCTTTTGTTTTTTCAACCCATACATATGGGAGGAACCTTATGAAACACAACAATGTTCATCTGATCTATTTCTCACCGACCGGAACCACGCGAAAAATAATAGAGGCCATTGCTGAAGGTCTCAACCCTGAACGAGTCAATTACTATGACTTGACTTATCCCATTAAAAAAACAGAGCAAAATATTGTGGACGGTGTCGCAGTTATTGGCGTCCCTGTCTATGCTGGACGCGTTCCCAAAGACTGCTTGGAAAGAATGGCTATTTATAAGGCTAACAATGTGCCAACTGTTTTAGTTGCTCTATACGGCAATCGTGAGTTCGAAGACGCACTGGTAGAGCTGCGGGATGTCGCAATCGCACAGGGATTCAATGTCATTGCTGCTGGTGCCTTTATCGGTGAACACTCTTACTCTACTCCGGAACACCCCATTGCTGCAGGTAGACCAGATGTAGATGATTTATGCCTGGCGGTAAAGTTCGGGCAAGACATTGCCGCTAAAATCGAACGAAATGATTTTAACACCCCGGAGATCGACGGGAATGTTCCCTACAAAGAGCGACTGAAGTTTGGGGGCGTTGCGCCGGAAACCGATGCCGAAATCTGCATCCTCTGTGGGCGATGTGCTGAGGTGTGTCCGGTTCGCGTTATTACAGTGACAAAATCAGTGACAACTCAAGCTGAGAACTGCATCATGTGTTCGGCCTGCGTAAAGATATGTCCGGTTGAGGCTCGGCCTTTCAATCATCCCGTGATTAAAGAGAGACGAGAGTTGCTAATAAACCATTGCACTACACCCAAAAAGCCAAAAATCTTTATCTAAGCAATGTAGAAAATTAAGTTGTGATTCTTTTCTACTGAATCTACAGTTTTGAGAAAAAAACTAACCCGCTCTCCATACTGCTGGGCGCTTTTCCAAAAATGCGTCCATCCCCTCCTTTTGATCGGCTGTCGTAAAACACATCCCAAATAACTCAGCCTCATAGCGGATCGCTTTGTCCTGATCCATCGCCATGCCATTATTAACCGCGTCCTTAATGGTCCGGATGGCCGTCTGTGGTTTAGCCGCGATAGTCTGTGCCAGCGCTTGAGCATGATCGAGCAGCTGATCATCAGGATAGACGTGATCGACCAAACCAAGTTTCAGCGCATGATCGGCGCTGATCCTCTCACCCGTAAACATCAGTTCCTTGGCACGACTGATACCAATCAAACGGGGTAAACGTTGAGTGCCACCCCAACCGGGGATAATTCCTAAATTGACTTCGGGTTGACCAAGTTGGGCCTTCTCTGCTGCCAAGCGCAAATCACATGCCAGAGCCAGTTCACAGCCACCCCCCAGCGCATAGCCGTTAATAGCAGCAATGACGACACAAGGAGAGTTTTCAATCCGCTGAAACAGCTCGGCAACCATTAATGCTACGTCACGAGCCTGACTCGGAGTGAGAGTTCGCATCAAGGCGACGTCGCCGCCGGCAACAAAGGCTTTTTCCCCAGCGCCGGTAATAATAATCACATGAACCTCAGCTTGTTGTTCTAGTTCGGCAATAGCAGAAGATAGTTCAACGATCGTGGCGGGATTAAGGGCATTCATCGCTTGAGGGCGGTTGATGGTGATTAATGCCACTTGATTGGTAATGGTGATAACAAGGCTTTTATCGCTCATGATCAACTCTTCTGTTTAAGGGTTTCGTGTTTTCATCCAAAGCAGAGTAAAATATTTTATGGGATTTTTCCAGTGTTGGAACAATATATCCAACTTTAATGGTGCTTCCCCCCGGACTGATTGACGCTAATAACTTGAAAATAAGAAAAGCTGGTGCATTGCCATCGACCCTGTGCTAAAACCGGAAAATTATCACTCAAAACTGGAAGGAAACCCAATGATACAGGCAAAAGAAGCAGACAAAGTCACTATCAACTTTATTGGCAAACTCGCGGACGGAACGGTTATTGATACCACCTATGCCGACTCAGATGAGGAGCCATGCAACGATGACAATTGCAGCCACGAACATGGTCCAATGGAATTAACCATTGGGGAGGGTGATTTTCACAACCCGATCGAAGCCGCGTTAATCGGTATGCAGATTGGTGAAAAAAAGTGTGTCGTTATCGCTCCGGATGATGCTTTCGGTGAATATGACCCGGAAAATGTTTTCAGCATACTGCGGAGTGAGTTTGCCGATGACATCACTCCGGAAGTCGGCTTGGAACTAGAGGTCACTGGTGACGATGATGAAATTTATATGGTGACAATTGTCAAATTGACTGACGAAGAGATAGAGCTCGACGCGAATCATCCCCTTGCGGGAGAAGAATTAACCTACGATGTTGAGTTGGTCGAGATCTTCTAGTTCGCCGCACAAAATACTAGTTCCCATGGCATAGAGACCAGCTGTTGACTTTTTTCAGAGTCAACAGCTGGCTTGGCCTCTTGACAGAACCAAACTCCATTCTTTAATATTGAAAACTATTTTCATAAACAGAAGAGGAGATCGGTTAACATGGCAAAATTCACCGGACCAAAGGGTAAGCTGGTACGCCGCTTTGGTAGCAATATTTTTGAAAACCCCAAATATGATCGTCTTTTGGCTCGTCGCAGTGATCCGCCAGGTCAACATGGGCCCAAACAGCAACGTAAAAAAGTTTCCGAATACGGTCTGCAACTGATTGAAAAGCAGAAGCTCAAGAGCGGCTATGGTCTGCTGGAAAAACAATTCCGCAAAACCTTTGAGCGGGCGGCGCAGCAAAAAGGTGTCACTGGAAGCAACTTGTTAATCTTACTTGAAACGCGGCTGGACAATGCAGTCTTCCGTGCCGGTTTCGGTAGCACTCGGATTCAGGCACGGCAGCTTGTCAATCACGGACATTTAAAAGTGAATGGGCGGCGGGTGGACATCCCTTCCTATCAGGTCAAGACCGGAGATGTTGTCAGTGTCAGAGATTCGGATAAATCGCGAACGCTACTGGCGCGGACTATTGAGGATAGCCCCAGATTTCATCAATCTGGTTGGATCGCAGCCGATCCGGAGAGGCAGATTTTCAGCATTCAACATCTACCGCAACGGGAAGAGATCAGGTCCGGGGTGAATGAACAGTTGATTATTGAGCTCTATTCGAAATAGCTTTTCCTCTCTGCATATTGTCAGCCTGTTTTTATCTGCCACAGGCTGACGTTTTACGTTTCTGTGCTTGTGAGTTGACCGACAGGTAACCAGTTCTTATTAAAAATACCAGCGCAACAACAGACCACCACTATCCCCTGCCGAACCAAATTCACTCAGAATAACCGGCAAGTGTGTGAGTGGGTGAAGTTGTGACTTCTGACCTGTTGTTATGGCCCAGAACAGATCAAGCGCCAGATTATCCGCCAGAGATATGCTTAATTGGGGTCGCATCAGGCTGGAGTGATCCTCAATATTATAAATCAACAGCCCATTCGCTGTAACCAACGGGTGAAATTGATATGAAGGGCCCAGCAACAGATAGTGGCGTGCAAGTAAAAAACTGAGTCCTTCTGTTATCGGTGCTGAAGTGGCAACCAGGGGATATTCATTTGGATTGTCGCTGCCGACGCCATTGAATAAGTATTCACCGATCAATACCAGTCCATTGTCAAAACGGTACCACCCTTCCACAGCGGCAATGCCAAAATCATCATACAGATCTCCCTGCGGCTGAGCCACATCTTTACCTTGATACCAGCTGATTTCGGCCTTGATGCCAACCGGCCCGACTTCACCTGCTAACCCGACGCCAAACATTGGACGTCCGCGCAATCCCCCCCCAATGGCCAGAAGGTCAATATTTTTGTAATTTTCACCCAAGGTCAACAAATAGCTATTGTATTTTTTTTCAGCTCCGAAAACAGCAATCCCGCCAACCTGTCCCGCCATCCCGAAATAACGAGTGGTTCTGATTGCATCGACTCCGGGACGGACATCGACATCAATAGCGTCAGGGGGAAACGGGGCGATGATATCAAGAGGTGAAAACAGACTGATGCGACCGAACCCGATAGCCTGCCGACCGAAGACCCAGTGAAAACCACCAGAATCACCCTGAACATTGAGTCGATCAACCTGCAACTGGCCACTTAGCCGGTTGTTTTTATTCCAATTTTTATGCAAATCGAAACGACGATTCACTGAATCGTCTGCTAACTCAACAACCCCAGTCCGACTTGTCCAGAGCAGTTGCTGTTCCAGCGAAAGTTCCAGATCATAGTGATTAGCCAAGCGTCCGGTCAAATCAAAGCGAACACGATCAGAAGATAACCCTCCATCCTGATCAGCATGAGGAAAATTTTCAATATAGAGATTTAAGGATTTCAGCGAACCGTGAATAGAAACATCATCAAGAGTTTTTGCCACAGAAAGAACTGGAATGAAGATGATTCCCATGACAAGAAGCAGCAACCGAAGCGGCTTCACTGATCCGACTCCAGGTGACCATCCTGTAAACGTATCACCCGCTTGGCATGGGAAATCACCAGCGGATCATGTGAACTAAAAACAAAGGTGGCACCCTGCTCTTCGTTTAGCCGCTGCATCAGTACCAGCAATTCTTCACTGGCATGAGAATCAAGGCTGGCGGTCGGTTCATCGGCCAGAATCACCGCCGGTTCGGAGGCCATGGCCCGGGCAATGGCAACCCGCTGTTGCTGACCACCCGAAAGGTCGGAAGGTTTCCGATTTTCCAGCCCATCCAGCCCCAATTCTGCAAAAAGCTGTAATACGCGCTGACGGCGCTGTGTTTTGCCGACTCGCTGCAACATCAGCGTGAATTCAGCATTTTCAGCCGCAGTCAACACCGGAATCAGATTATAGGCCTGGAAAATAAAGCCAATTTTTCGCAAGCGCAATTCAGACAGTGTTTGCTGATCGGCGCGACCGACTTCCCGACCATCCAACCAGACTTCCCCACGGGTTGGCTGATCAAGGCAGCCGATCAAGTTGAGCAACGTGGTTTTACCACTCCCGGAAGGGCCGGCAAGGACACTGAATTCACCCGCCTCAATTGACAGAGAAAAATCGTCAACGGCAACCACTTCCTGACTGCCGAGCGGATATATTTTTGTTACCGATTTAAATTCAATTAATGCCATATCGTTACAGACTCCTATTCAAATAATCATTCTATAACGGTTCTATAACCATAAAAAGGTTTAGAAACTAAAGCATTAGCCACCAAGACACCAAACACACCAAGGAAATCAAAGCTTTTAGGCAGAGTTTTCTTGATGCCCCTGGTGTCTTGTTGGCAATCAGCCTTTGCTTGGTTATAGCGTTCGAACATTAATGATGTCGGATTGCGGCAGCCGGACTGATCCGCCCCGCCTTGATGGAGGGGTAAACTGCTGCCAGCAACGCCAATAACAACAGATAGACCGATATTTTCACCATCCAGGGGATATCCCAGTCTGCGCGCAGAACCGGATCGAACACTACGCCGCCAAATTCCAGGGTTTCACTGATAAAGTGTCGCATATCGATCCCGACCGTTTGCAAATACCAGGTTGCCAACGAGCCGAGACAACTGCCAATCACCATGGAGACCAACCCCAGCAACAAGGCCTCAATAAAGACCAGTATGCGCAACCTGGTGGTGCTGGCTCCAACGGCCAAAATGATCCCGAATTCACGAAAACGTTCCATAACCGACATCAAGAGGGTATTGATCACCCCGATTGTGACAATCAGCAACATGATCACAAAGATAAATTTCTGGCTGGCATAATCAAGCCGGATCGCATTGTAAAGGTTCGACATCGCCCTTTCCCAGGACAATCCTTCCAGTTCAGTGTGGGCTTTCAATAATGCCTGTAAGCGCGGGAACACCTGACGATCAAGTTTTTGATCCTCAAGAACAATCGCCAGTTCATGAATACTGTCCAAATGGCCAACCATTGCAGCAGCGCGGTTGCGCCCAACCATCAGCAGTGATTTATCAACACTTTTTATCCCGGTCTTAATCACTCCGCGAACCCGAAACATTTCGCTGACCAGTTCTCCTGAGCGATGCTGCATGGTGACAACAAATTTATTGCCCGGCTTCAACTGCAGTTCTTTCATCAGTCGGCTGCCGAGAATAGCTTCCCGTCCATCCAGCGAAGTCAGCCATTGATCATCCGGCAGGTTGCGCAAAAATGGATTAACCTGTCGTTCGACTGCAGGCGCCACTCCGGTCAATAAAATACCGCGACTTTCCCGGCTTGACTGGGCAAGACCCGGCAGGTAAAGGCGCGGCAAAACAGCTTCAACACCATCAATCTGACTAATTTCTGCGACCAGATCATGAGGATTGAATGAGAGTTTTTCATCACGGTTTTTCAGGTAACCCTGCCGGTAAACCACCAGATGTCCGGTTCCTGCACGCACACCGCTATCGATCATATCCGAATAGACCCCGTAGGACAGATTATGAAATGCCTGCATCAGCATCAGACTGAAACTGAGCGCTACCAGGGTTATCAGGGTGCGCCGTCGACTACGCCAGAGATTTTTCCAAGCCAGATTAAGAAGATCCATATTACTCCTGATGGCTTCACAAAAATGAATCAGATCAAAATTTTTGCGACGCCATCACTCCTCGCGAATCGCGACCACTGGTTGCATTTTGGCCGCACGGTTTGCCGGCAGAAAGCCTGCCAACAGACAGACGAGCAACAGGCAAACGGAAGGAATCAAAATATTGCCCGGCTCGATCACCGCGTGCAAGCGGGGCAGAATGGTTCCACCAGCATAGGTAATCGGCGTCAGGGTGCCGGAAAGGTCGACACCTACCAGCGCCATATAAAAACTCATGACTACGCCGACGACAGCCCCGCAAAGCACCCCCAGGCTACCCATAATAAAGGTTTCCAGCAGAATCATGGTGCGAATTTGTCCCGGCCGCATGCCGAGTGCCTTCAAGACCCCAAGTTCCCTGGTTCGCTCCATGACTGCCATAAAGAAAGTATTGAGAATCCCCAACCCTGTCGCAATATAGAGGATGATGACAATAATCATCCGTGAGACATCGTAACTGGCAACGACTTCACGCATTTCCGGCAACATCTCACCCCAGTCAAGAATCTCCAGAGCGGCAGGAAAGTTCACCCGATATTGTTCTGCAAACGCAGCCGCATTCAGCGGCTGATCTGTCTTTACGGCAATTTCATGAATTTGTCCCGGCAAAACCAACACCTGTTGCAACCAGGCTAACGGCACCAGAACCAGCGTATTATCATGGCCGACATCACCGGTAGAAAAAATCCCTTGGACCAGCAGCAGATCGTTCCCAATTGACCCATCCGCCGCCTGGGTGACAAAAACCAAATGATCTCCAGGAACAACATTCAGACGTTGTGCCAGCCCCGAACCCAGCACAGCACCGTTAGGGTCGTCAGATGTCAGATAATCTCCCTCAATCAACGAATCCTGCAAACTGGTTACGGTCCGTTCCTGAGACGGCATAATCCCGAGGATTTCGGTCGGGGAGCTGTTCTGTTGATGGGAAAGCAAGCCAAAGCTGCGCAGCCGCTGTGAATAGCCGAGGATTTCATCCTGCTTAAGAACATTTCCAATAGCTTTGTCCATTGGGAAATTACGAAACATATCTCGGTCATCCTGATAACCTTTGGCACTGATGACCAGATGACCGTAGTACTGCTCAGTTGCTGTTGCGAGCATATCGCGCAACATACCGGAAAAAATCCCGAGCGCCAGAATCAGCAGAGCGGAAGAGACGATCATCGCCGACAGGGTGAGCAGCGTGCGTCTTCGATTGCGCCAGATATTACGGAGCGCCAATTGATAAAGCATTAGCGTCGCCCTTTTAGATGACCGAGAGAAAAGAAATCTTCCTTTAAATCGACATCAAACTGTAATTTACGATAGTGCATGACGGTCTTCTCTTTTGGATCTTCCAGCGGCAAAACTGTCATTTTCAGCGGGATTGTGCGACCGCTCACTGTCTGTACATCATCAAACAATATTTGCCGCACCAGGATATCTTCTTCATCAAAGTAATCGATCTGCGACGGAACCAATTGCTCTTTGCGAATCTGATAAATAATTTTACCCCAGATAACTGGGGCATCCGGTTTCGGGATCCCCTCGATCCGCCAACTTTCATTGGTTTCTTCCAGCAAGGTAAAATCGTAATCCTGATCGATATGATTCGCCTTAACCAGATCATCATTAGTAATGTGACTGCCCATCCAGGCTCCTCCCATCATCGATGGTGGAATCCGGATCACCCGATCAACTTTCGGCAAAAAATTCCAGACTTCGTTCTCTACCTTGAGCGTTGCCACCCCTTTTTCTTTAACCGGGGCAAGAATCCGCACCAGAAACCGCTCCCGCCCGAGTGACCACGATTCCATCTTCAGATGCCGTTCCCAGTGACCAGTCACAACCGTCATTTCCACTTCAGAAATCGATGACTGCCCGGTATATTGCTGCTCGACAGTCCGGATCAGTTCACGTAAATCGATAGCTAAAGTGAAAACAACCGATCCAGACAAAAGGAGGCAGGTCAAAAGTAGCGTTTTGAAATATATTGTAACTTTCATTTATCCGTAGCCACGCTTAGGTTGAATTCTTTATCTGATTATCAGTGTTTCTCGATAGAAACACAAAATACTGACTGGGTGTAAATAGCGAACAAATAGAATTAACCGGCTTAATGCCTGGCATCAATGTCGATTTTCCAGCAAAAAAGCGACCAATTTGTTGTTCAACTTCAGCAATTTTGGTCGAATAGCATCCATATCATGCTTTGACCAAACCTGAACGCTCATGCCACTACGATAAGCAGACCCCGAACCGGACGGTGGACTATAAATCTCGATATTATAGAAGAGCGTACTGACAAGTTTATCCTGCGCATC
>JASJGU010000210.1:0-5155 GCA_033791385.1 Desulfuromusa sp. | reverse complement strand
ACCAGCCCTCAAGTGCCAGTGATTGCCGTAAGACTCTGGCGAAGGCAGCATCTTCTTTTATGTGGCTGATGAAGATGCGTTGATTTTTACGCTCTTGTTCGAGGTTCCGTTGCCAGTGGTTGACGTATCGGCCCAGGTTGTCAATAGACAGTTCGTTTTCACCCGATAATTCAAAAAAACTTTCATTCTCCTGATATAAGGCACGGGGAACATCCTTTCTGTTTTCGGCTATATGGAGGACCGGCAGCAGGTAATTGCGTGCCGCCTGGACTTCTTCTACACGAGGGTCACCCTTGTTCAGTGGATCATTCTGCAATGGGTGGAGCAGGATTAATAGGTCTGTCTGCACCAGTGATCGATCCAGTGCATCGTCCGCAATGTGTTTCTGTTGTGAATAACTTTGGCGGTCGGTGTAGGGCAGTCCTATGGCGTTTAGTTGTTTTCGGACCATCTCGGGCCACTTGCCGAATTTGTCGGGGGGCCAGGAAATCCAGGCGATGAATCTTGACGCTTCTTCGGCTGCCGATTCTAACGCAGTTTCATCACTGATCCAGTCTGTTATCTGCTTGAGTGATTCATCAGATATTTGCTGTTTTCGCTGCTGGATCCAGTCACGGATATCGACTATGGGTCCCGCCAGAGAAAAATCGCTGGGCGGTTCGGCATCGTCGGCCCGAAGGATCATACTAGAGTGGGAAGTTACCGTGTCTTGATCTTTGCGTCTTTGCCACTGATTCTGCATGGATTGAGTCAATAAACGCAGGACCTTGATATTCGTGACATAGTTACCTGTAAGGCTATCCAGGTCTGTTTCATTCAGCAATTTTACGATGACATCCTGCTTTTTAAGCCTGGCCTGTAATGTTTCAGCAAGTTCAGTGTCATCGGCTGTATGGGCCAGATAAAGCTCTACTTCAGGTAAGTCAGCATTACCCGTACTTCCATTTGCCACCAGGTCAAGTTTGTATTGAATGCCATGACGCGTGGTCAGGGTGACTTCGGTGGGACCGCTGTCAATTTCGAAGTGAATGCCGAGATCCGCATTGACCCAAAACGATTGTTGCCCACTGGTAATCTGCAAACGTCCGGGTAACGGGGAATAAAATTCTATAGCTTCGGTATTGACGATCGGTTCGATAAACTTGACTGCCCACATGGAGTGATCCGGTAGCAGGTATGTTTCTACACCAAGACGTCCAGCCGTTCTTTTAGGCAGGGCAGGGAGCATCCAGTCCGGGACGGTCATGGGCGCTGCCAATTCGCTCCAGCTGCCGACATCGAGCAGGCTGTTGGCGGCGAAATTGATTAACTGGCTGCCTTCCTCGGACTTTCCGATTTTATCTTTCAACAGCCGTGTGTTGAATTTAATACGACGTGACAGGTCCAAAACCGCCTGGCGATGTTTGGCGGGCTCTTCGGCATACTCCGAAATCAACTTGAGCAGGTCGAGAAAAACCAGTCTTAACTGTGAGTCGTTTTGGGTCACGGTAAAGAAATGCAGATCTCTCTCTAAACGGTCGAGAGGTTGCCAGTGACGGGTTAATTCCCTGATTTCGGACCAGACATCTGCCACATCTTCAGAAGTTGTATTTCGCGTCAGTGCTTTTGCCGTCGTGGTTGAAAAAATAATATGGCTGCGGTTACGTATCGACACCAGGTCTGAAAACCAGAGGATGTGTTCGTGGCGCGCATCTAGTTCGGGGTGAAACCTGAGTCGTATGCCACGCAACAGGCGTTGCTCTGTTCTGGGGGCCAGGGCGAGATGTCTGGCCAGACGGAAAAGTTCGGGATGCTTGTCCTCGAAGGTATCAACCAGCCTGATTTCCGGGTCTGTGCTCATAGTTACAAGCGATGCCCTGCGCCGATAACGCTTCTGACTTCGTTGGCAGTGGTGGATGGCAGCCAGTGAAACAGATAGGGGTAGTTTCCGAGCGTCTCTCTAATGACCGGATCTATCCACCAGGGCACCAGGCATACCAACGGACATTGAACCTTCCGGCATTCATCGATGAATTTACTCCAGTGCAATTCCACCAGGTAACGGCTGGCCGAAGTCGGCTGGCCGAAGTCGGACACGACGAGAACCGGTGTCTGCGCGCGGGGCTTCCAGGCATCGCCCCTGCTACCGGGCGTTATGCTCTCGGCTTCCATAGGGCTCTCATCAAAGCGATAGCGCATGACCAGGTCAGCGCCTATAACATTGGTCAGTTGATGTTGTAATGCTTGCAGGTCATTTGCCCAGGGTGACATGGATTCGGAATGATCCAGAAATAATTGGCAGCCATGGGTGACTGTACCGGAAAGTTGGTAAGGCAGGTGACGAGGAGGTAATCCACTGACGGACTGTTTGATCAGTGTTTTAATATCGATCTGGCGGGTTTCTCGCAGTACCCGCAGCATGCCGGTCAGAACCCCTCTGATAGTTGTTTGCGGAATCAGGGTGATCTGTTCTGCCGGGTCGTAGATTTTTGCATCGTAAAATTGATAATCCCAATCGGGCTTGGTGGAACTAGTCGAAACCTTGCCTTTTTTCTTCAGGTTGCCCGGAACTGACTGGTCTGGTAACGACAGTGGATTGGACCGGGGTGGTGGCGCCGAAATCTTTTGCTCTTTTCTGGCTGTTTGGGTGCGTTTTGACGATTCCCAGTCGCTTGTCACGTCTGGGGCAGAACGTGATTTGACCGATTCAAGCAGGTCAGTCTGATCATCAAAACCGAGAAATTTAAGCACCATCTTTTTTTGTTCTTCAGTTTGCAGAGGCAGGTCATGCATGGCCTTGATGAGGTCGCCCCAGCTTATCGGCTTGAAATTGATTTTTGGCGATTCCATGGCGGGGATCAAAGTGTTTTTCGCAAGATCAATGCTTCCACCTGGGCCCATTCTTCTGGTTTTTTGTCCGGCGTGATTTTCAGATCGATACAGGTTTTGAGGGTGTCAATGAATTCACTGGTTCCCGGCTTGTGCAGGTTGGCTTGTTTGCTATCACGATGCTTCACGGTGATTTCCGCGACTTTCTCTACCGGCAAGCGCTTTTCAATATCATCACCAAAATGACTGCGCGCAATCTTGATTAATTCCGCAATATCAGGGTTTTTGATTTCCAGCACCACGCAGCGGCGAACAAAGGCTTTGGGCAAAGAGCGCTCACGGTTTGATGTGATGATGATGAAGGTTTGTGTATTTTTTTCGGCTGAAATAATTTGCCCGTCAATCAGTTCTATGCGTTGGTATTCAAGCAGATCCAGCAGGTCATTGGGCAGGTCGGGCTCCGCCTTGTCGATTTCATCGATCAGGATCACCATTTTATTCTTATCCAGTGTCTTGTCGTTTGCTTTCTCTTTCTGCTCGTTCGATCCCTCAAGCTTCTGGTACTGTTCCTGTCCCTTTTTGACTGCAGAGTCGGAATTAAAAGCCCACCAGAAAATACCGGGGCGGTTATAAATCCATTCCGGCATCAGGTTCTGGCTGACTGCTCCCGCGCTGTGTGCATCATGCAATCGCCTTAAGTGGTCGTAGTTATGGGTTAGGTCCTCAAGCGTTGTCCGCGATGTGATGGTTTTGTTGCGATATGTCCATTTCAGTTGTCGTGCCAGCGCTTTTGCCAGGCGGCTTTTGCCGCAGCCAGGATCACCGGAAACCAACAGTGGACGTTTGGTTGAAAAAGCCACATCGATCGCAATAGCTATCTGGTCTGAGAAGACGTAGGGTTCTTCTTCACCTTGTTTTGTAAGTACATTGCCCGGTGGCAGTTTAATATATTTTGGTACATAGGGTTTCGTTTGCCCTGTTTCTGCCGCCGTCTGTTGCAATTGGTCACTCATGGTTGATCCTGTCAGGTTTAACTGTTCAAAGTGTGATGTAGGTTTTTCACCCGATTTAATTCTAATTGTTCAATTTTCGTGTTGGTGGGAGGGTCAATCAGCTCGATACCTCCACCAGACTGGAACTGGTCATAAGGTACTGAACAATGCACCAGTAGGACGAGATTGGAATACTTTTGAAATAGCTCCTGGTAATCAACTATCTGGTCTGTATCCAGGTTCGATACATCCTCTGATTCTGTTTTCAAATACACGATGATAAACTCCTTGGCTTTAACTGTTTTCACAGCGAACTCTTTATCGTCTGGATCGTCGTAGCCTATTTGTTTTAATATGGATTCTTCCAGTTTGTCAGCTGATATTCCAAATTCTTCAGGCACGAAAATTCCTTTTTTGTCTTTTTGCCATTTTCGTTTGATATAACAGTCCAGGGTGAAATACTTTTTTCTCTCGTTAGTTTCGTTTTGATGTAGTTTCGACGGTTCATTCAGGTGATCGCCATTGACCGCCAACAGATGTTTTTTTATGGGACCTGTTGAAAAACAGTATTCACCCCCGGTATCAATCCATAAGCCCCTTACGGCAGAATACAATTGACGAAGGGGAGCTATCAAAATCGGATTGGTGGATTCTGCAGCGAGCTTGTCCAGCTTATCGGTGCAATCCGAAGGTGATATCAATAAAAAACGGGTCAGTTTTTGTGCAAAATTCTGATCAAGATCGTTAGCTGGTGGCTTGTCTGGATGGTCCAGGTCGTCGTATGCTAATTTCAATGCCGCCTCTACATCGGGGTTAACCAGATATTGTTGTATGTCCTTTGCTATATGTTGAAACGGTGTTGGAATGTCTGTGTTACGCAGCTTGTCTGTCAAGTGCTTAAATTTTTCCGCCTGAATGGTTTTCTCTATGATGTCAGCGGCATCTTTTGGGCATTCTCTCAAAGGATTGGCTTTGAGAACATCAACAGCCTTCCATGAATCTGTAGACAGATTTTCAGGCTTGGTCTCGCCTTGAAAAAATACAGGTATCAACAAAAAGTCGGATTCGTTTTCATATCGATTCAGTAATATCGTGGCTTCCTTCTTGACCCAATCTGATTCATTTAAGGCTCGATCAGTAAAGAGAATAATCGCTACGTGGCATTCATTCAGCCACAGGTTAAGATGTTTCTCCCAATCATTACCGGCCGATATGTTTTTATCGACCAAGGGCATTATTTCAAGACCTTCAAGGTTTAATGACTTGAATTGATCATGCAGGTTATCAAGCAAGGCCCAGTTCTCATCGGAATCTTTGGTGCCATTAACATCGTCGAGTCGGGAGCTGTGGCTGAT
>JASJGU010000209.1:0-3422 GCA_033791385.1 Desulfuromusa sp. | reverse complement strand
CATTTTCGCCAGCGATGCTTCATCATCAACAAAAAGTATGTTCTCATTACCGGCGGGCAACGCCTCCAGCTCCCCGGCTTCTTGCTCCGCTTCGGCCTCAGTTAGAGGAAATAAGACCTCGAAGGCAGCCCCTTTACCTGGTTCGCTTGCAACGGTAATTGCCCCATTGTGATGTTTGACAATGCCATGCACTACGGCAAGACTCATACCGATTCCCTCAGCCAGACTCGTTGTGGTGAAATAAGGATCAAAAATGCGGGTAATGATTTTTGGATCAATCCCGTGCCCGCTGTCCTTAACGATCAGCTTCACATAATTTCCCGGGCTTAAATCCTCGTAGCGGGTTGCAGACTTCTCATCCAGAACTGTATCTTCTAATTTCACCTCAAGCACGCCGCCTTTCTCCTGCATGGCGTTCTTGGCGTTGGTGCACAGGTTTATGAGCACCTGGTTGATCTGCACGGTATCGGCCATCACCGTGTCGGATTTACAGGATAAGTCCTGGCGAATCTCTATGGTCGCGGAAATAGAGGCCCGTATTAATTTTAATGTTTCACTGACAATTGGGCTGATTTGTACCGGTATCAATTGAAACACGGACTTTCGGGCAAAGCCTAGAAGCTGACGCACTACGTTTTTTGCCCGTAAAGAGGCCGACTGTATCTCTTCCAAACATTCCCTGGCTGGGTTCGATTCAGGGACATCATTTAAGGCCAGTGCCGTATTGCCGATAATTGTCCCGAGGATATTGTTAAATTCATGGGCGGTGCCGCCTGCCAGGGACCCGATAGCCTCCATCTTCTGGGATTGTCGGAGTCTGGATTCAAGCTGTTTCCGCTCCGAGATATCGCGCATGGAGCCGATAATCTTTATAGGCTTGCCTTTTTGATCCCGGTACAACGTCGTATTCAGTTCAACGGAATGTGGGGAACCATCTTTGTCTGTTAAATGGACTTCAAAGTTAGCAACCTTTCCTGAGTCTAAAATTACGCTTATCAGTTTCTCCCGCTCTTTCGGGTCGGTATAAATATCATAAAGTGATTTCCCGATTAGCTCTTCCCTCTTATATTTGGAGATGTTCTCAATTGAGGGACTGATTTCTAAAATAGTTCCGTCCATACTTGCTTCGTAATAGACATCTTGTATATTTTCAAATATGTTCCGATATCTTTCCTCACTTTCCCTCAGTGCATTATCGGACTGCTTGCGCTCGACAATCTCTTTATTAAGATCAACTATTGATGTGGTTGACTTCTTCAGATCTTCTGTCATTTTATCAAAAGACCTTGAAAGCGCACCAATTTCGTCTTTTGCTTCTGTTCCTACCTTATGACTCAAATTGCCAGCACCTATGATTTGAGTGCCCTCTTCAAGTATTATGATTGGTCTTGCAACACTCTTTTTGATCCAAATCAAGGTTCCGACAACAAGAAACATAAACACTACAAGAAAGATATAAATCAAAATACTGGAACTTATCTGAGCAACTTCTATTTCATCGTTAATTACCCTTTGCAAGTGAAAGACAGGAGAAACCGTAGCTTGTGACTTTATCAACAACTCACCGATTAATCTATCTTGTAGTTCCGAAGAGATGGGATCTTTTTGTCTATCAAGTCCCCGCTCATTTTCAAAATCTGTAGTCAGTTTACTAAAAGCAGTTCCAAGTCGTACAAGATTCCGATGTATTTTGTTTAGGCTGATTTTTTCATCTGGGCTCTCGAATTTGTTTTCCTCTCTCGTTAAGCGATTTGCTAAAGAATCATATTTTAATTTCCACTGAACCAGCGACCGTTCGCCACGATGAAGCAAATACTCATGCGTTGTGGTATTCAATTCGGCCATATGTTTAACTATGATAGCAACTACTTTTGCCTCTCGGCTCTTATCATTCACTTCCCGAATTGCCATAAAGACAAACAAGCCAATCGTCATAACCAGGACAATGCATAAAGTGATGCTAACCTGTATTCTCGTTTTAATTTTCACCGTATCTTTTCCTAACGGATTATTGTAATTGATTCAGAGTTAACTGCATCCAAAGCATCCATGTAGATAAAATTGAGATAATTGGGAAGTTCTTTAATATCAGTAAGCTTATTCTTAATTGCCCAGCGGGCAATCTCGTCCCAGGAAACTAATAGAGATTGGTCTAAGGAAAGATCAAAAACAAAGTCATTCCAAGCCGCAAGAACAATATCTTTGTCAAGTTTGAAGGTTTCAGCTATTATCTCTTGCGCTTTTTCTTTATTGTCTTTGATGAACACATCAGCCTTGTTGATGGCTCTGAGGAGCTTAACCAAAATTTCAGGATGGTCTTTAGCAAAACTTTTCATTACCGCAAGATCAAAGGTTGTCCTATAGATTTCAGGCTGTGGCAATATTATAACGTTACCCTGCAGTAACCGCTCAGCTTCCTGAGTGTACGGCTGCCAAACAGAAATAGCATCTATCTCATTATTTTTTAGGGCGGCTGGTAAGTCAACAGTCTTGGTATGAACCATTTCTACGTCTGAAATTGACATGTTATTATGAATCAAATAAACCCCCAGATAAAAATGGCTTGATGTTTCTCTATTCACCCCCACTCTTTTCCCTTTTAAATCTACTCCTGTCTGGATTTTCCCAAAAAAATAGACACGATTAAAAGCAAACTTCTGATTTTATAGTTTGATCGAACTGGGCTGGCGTTCGGTAACCCAGTGTAGAATGTTTACGTTTTCGGTTGTAATAAACTTCAATATATTCAAACACGGCCGGTAAAGTGTCATTACGGCCCTTAAAATGCTCATGATGAATCATCTCAGACTTGATGATGCTGAAAAACGACTCGGCAACCGCGTTGTCCCAGCAGTTACCCTTACGGCTCATACTTTGGATAAAGCTATGATTGCCAAGCATCTTCCTAAAATCGTTGCAAGCATACTGAATGCCGCGATCCGAATGGATAATCAAACCAGCTTCAGGTCGGCGACGTTGAATTGCCCGATGCAATGCAGCTTGAACCATCTGACTACCCAGCGAGCTACTCAATGCCCAGCCAACAATCATTCGCGAAAACAGATCCAGAAAGACAGTCAAATACAGCCAACCACGTTCAGTGGCGATGTAGGTAATATCCGAAACCCACACCGTGTTAGGAGCACTGGCCGAAAAATCGCGCTGCAGAAGGTTTGCTGCAACTGGATACGCATGCTTCGAGTCGGTTGTCGGGCAGTATTTGCGTCGAACTATCGATTTGAGCCCAATTGCCTTCATTCTGCGAGCTACTCGATTCTTACTGACCTGAAAACCATTATCATGCAATTCATCGGTGATCTTCGGGCTGCCATAGCGGCCCTTATGATTCTTGTAAATCACCTTTATATGAGCATCCAGACGCTTATTCTCAATCGCACGGCGGCTTTCTGGACGCTTGCGCC
>JASJGU010000208.1:0-5581 GCA_033791385.1 Desulfuromusa sp. | reverse complement strand
AGCTTTTACGGACTCTTTGTCGCCGGAGTATTGGCGATTCAGTTTCTCTGTCTGGCTTTGTTGCAGCGACTGAAGAAGAACTATTACCAGATATCAGGATCACCTTTTGCCAGTTGGCGGTTGCCAGCCGGTTTGATCTGGGCCCTGATAATTTCCGGATTCGCCATGTTCGCACCGGTTGAGCAACTTGCTCTGGTCGGACGGAATCTGCTGGCTATATTGTTGCCACTCTACTTTTTACAGGGCTTGGCAGTGGTCAGCAGTTTCTTGCAGCGCAGGGCGTATCCACCGGTATTCAAGGGGTTGGTTTACGCGTTACTGTTTATCCTCAACCCATTGCCGATGATAATAACCGGTGTTGGGGTTTTCGATCTGTGGATCGATTTCCGCCGACCCCGGAACAAAGATTGATAAAAACTCGTTCTGATACGGAGGAAACTCATGAGTGTCAATATTATTCTACAAGAGAACGTCGATGGTCTCGGCGTGATCGGAGATCAGGTTGCTGTTAAGCCTGGTTATGCTCGTAACTACCTGGTTCCCAAGGGTCTGGCGTTGGTCGCTAACGAGCGCAACGTAAAAGAGCTTGAGCACCAAAAACGTCAGCTTGGTCGTAAGCTGGAAAAAGCCACCAAGGATGCCGAAGCCATTAAGGCCCGCGTCGAAAAGGTTGCTTGTGTCTTCACCCAGCGCGCCAGTGAAGAGGGCAAACTGTTCGGTTCGGTAACCTCGATGGACCTGGAAGCTAAAATCCAGGCAGCTGGTATCGAGATCGACCGTAAAAAGATTCAACTGGCCGAGCCGATCAAGGCCCTCGGTGAGCACGTCGTTACCATCAAACTTGATGCCGGTGTTGTTGCCGAGCTGAAGGTTGTTGTCAATGCAGAAGAAGTTTAAGCTTTTTACTGTAGCTGATAATTGAAAATCTAAGGGCGAGAGATCGAGAGATCTTTCGCCCTTTTTCATGAGAACAATTAGCAAAGAGGTGTCTGTATGTTTTGGGAAAGCGGTTTTAGGTTTCGCGGTTTTATCTCGATGCTTGTGACTTTCAGCGGTTTGATGATGATTTTTTCCGGGATTGTCGCTTACATCATGCCGGAAGGCCGCATCGCCTATTGGGCCGACTGGCGTTTTCTGACCCTCGGTAAAGAGCAGTGGGGCACCATCCACACGGTGCTTAGTTTTATTTTTGTCTTCGGTACTTTTTTTCACTTGATCTTTAATTTTAAGGCGCTGCTGTCGTACCTGAAGGATAAGGTCAAAAAGACCTACAGTATGCGCACCGAGTTGGTGATGGTGCTGGTCATTACGATCATCTGTACGCATGGCAGCATTGCCGGGGTGGCACCTTTCTCTACCATCATGGATCTCGGCAGCTCAATTAAAAAGACCTGGTATGCCGGAGAGGAAGTCCATCCGCCGTTTCCCCACGCTGAGCTGCTGACCCTGAAGCAGCTAACCAGCAAGATGGATTTGAACCTTGAAGGGGCGCTGGTTTTTTTACAAGAGCAGGGTTTTGCTGATGTTGATGAAAAAACAACCCTGAAAACCCTTTCGGGTCGCAGTGATTCTTCGCCAATGCTGATATTCGAAGCGATGATGATGGATGACCGGCTCTATCAATAGGGCTAAAACACCTGTCAACTCATCAGTGTAGCCACCTTGTCTAGCCAGCGGGTGGTTGTTGCGTCCATGGCTAGATTGCACGGCCAACTACATATGCTAAAAACAAAGTAATTTATATTTAAGACACTTGTCTGCCTGCTTTTCTCAGTGGACTTATGCCTGGAACACCCAATTCTTGTCTGGCAAGTATTTTTCTGCCGCGGCAAAAGTTAGTCGTTGACTGATTTCTGTAAACATTAATTGTATTTGATTTAGCTAATCTTTGTGTTAACGTCTTGTTCTATGCGAGTCTTCGTGAATTGTGCGTTGAGTCGAGTGGTTAAAGCGATTATCGATGATCTGCCTGCCTGTGAACGGGTCCATAACTAACTAATTTTAAATAAGTATAGACAGCTTTAGAGCGGGAAAACCAATGACGGTTTTATTGCGAAAAATATTTTTTTATTTTCCTGAGAAAATTCAGGTCAAACAGTTCCCGTTTGATTTTTCTCTGCTTGGCAGGTTACTGAACCTCTCTTTTGGGATTCGCATAAAGCTGGCCCTGATTACTTTGGGGCTGATCGCCCTGACGACCTTCGGTTCTTCACTGGTGGTCATCTCGATCATGGATGATTTTCTGCTTCAGTCGCTGTTCAAAAGAGGCTTATCAATTGCCCTGAGCGCAGCGACTCCGGCAGGATTCAGTATTCTTTCGAATGATCAACTCGCCCTGGACAATCTGGTCGCCAAAATTAAGGAATCCCAGCCTGATGTCGCCTACATGACGATCATCGACCGCAAAGGTATTATCCTCGCTGATAATTTGATCATATCGACTGGGTATTTGTTTGCCCCCTCGGAAGGTCCTTTGATTAAGGTCGAGCAGGGATTCAGTGTCAAAAAAGTGCTTCATGACGGCCTGTTTTGTTATGAGTTTGAAGCTCCTATTAATTTTGCCGATAACAAAGTTGGCGATGTCATTGTTGGCCTAAAAGCGGACTCACTGCTGCAAGCAAGAAAAGAAGCGCGCAGCAAAACACTCTGGATAGCGATATTGGCTCTGGGGTTTGGAGCTGCTGGTACTCTGGTTCTGGCCAGTTTTCTGACGGCCCCGATCAAGCGGTTGGCTGCAGGTGTTTCACGGGTTAAATCTGGAGAGAAACAGGTTGAGATCAAAATTACCTCCCGGGACGAACTCGGCGAGTTGACCAACAGTTTTAATGAAATGTCCAAGGTGATCCTGACGCAGAAGGAAAGTTTGGAAAATTATGCCCTTGACCTTGAAGAATCTTACACCTCCATGGTCCGTATTCTGGCTGCTGCACTTGATGCTCGAGATAAATATACCCTGGGGCATTCGGCGCGGGTGGCCTGGTTGTCTTTACTCATTGGCACTAAATTAGGTTTGTCTGAAGAAGAACTAAAAGAGTTGGAAATGGCTTGTTTTCTTCATGACATCGGGAAAATCCGGGTTCCTGACGTGATTCTGGCCAAGGAAGAGAAGCTCAACGATGAAGAATATAAGATCATAAGACAGCACCCCATTCACGGGGCTGAAATTCTCCAGTTGTCCGAATCACTGCATAAATATATTCCCGTTGTTTTGCATCACCATGAATGGTTCTGCGGTGACGGATATCCGCATGGGTTGAAGGGAGATGAAATACATCTTTATGCGCAGATTGTTGCCATTGCCGACTCTTACGACGCTATGACCTCCTCACGCCCTTATCGGCGGGTACGCTCTAAGAGTACTGCCGTTAAAGAAATACAAAGGTTTAGAGGGACTCAATTTTCTCCACAGCTGGTCGATATTTTCGTTGCCTCAGTCAATGATTTTGACGAGGTTAAAGAGATTCATTTCGGCGCAGAGACTTTATGAGGCGTAAAATTCTTTTTCTCCCATTGTTTCAGCTTGGTTTGCTTTTTCTGACTTCCTGTAGTTTGCCAGAGACGTTTTTTAAAAATCTGTCCCCCAGTGGCGACACTAAATCAGTCCTAAAAGAGCAACTGGATAAAGAGCCCCCACCTCAAAAAGTTGGCACGAAGCAATCTCAACCCAAAACAGTTGAGCCGGAGAACTCTGGTGCTTTGGCAAAAAAACAGTACCAGGCCCAGCTGTTGAGAAAAAAGACAGAACTCAACAACCTCCTGGAGAAGCGGGATTTTTTGACTGCTTTGTTAGCTGCCGTGGAGGGGATTAAGCAGGGAGTTCAGGAAGAAGAACTGACCCGCGAGTATTTGTCGGCGCTAAACGGCGTTGTTGAGCAGGGCGGTTTGCAGCTTGACGCTAATCATCCTGACCAGGCCGGTTTGCTGTTTCGGGCAGCGTTGAACAGCTACCCGAAAGATGTCGAGCTGGTGACAGGGGCCGAATTGACGACTGAAGAACTTGAAACCAGTATCGCCCTTTGCGCCAAAATGCTTATGGAAAGGGGACTTACTGCTTACCGGTCGGGAGAATTGAATGATGCTATTGGTTTGTGGAAGAGAGTGCTTGAGTTTGACCCACAGCATCAGGCTAGTCAAAAAGCCATCCAAACAGTGTCTACACAGCTGACCAATCTTAAAAAGATAACGGATGACAGCAGTCAGTAACCTTATCGATACTGAAAGATAGATTGCCCACCCACCAATTTCCTCTGTAAATGTCTGCTTTATTTAAATCTGTTTCTCTTGAATATACATCTTGCCAACCTCTTGGCCTTGCTGTGAAACTATCAATTGATGTTTCGTCGGGATCTTGGCAAAATGCTGCGGATTGTTTTTTGTCGTAGTGATGTTCGCTGGCCACAACTTAAACAGCTGAGGGAAATATTATGCCTTACGGAAAAAAAGCAGGAATTCTCTATTTCGGCATCCCGTCTGGAAGTCTGAACGACCAGGTGATGCGGTTGCTGGAAAAATCGGGTCGTCCACTGAAAAAGGGACGTCAGTACGAGTTGACGACCTCTTATGACCCGGATGTCGTGTTCCGGGTGCTTGACCGCAAAGAGATGCCGCAGAAGGTCGCCGACGGGATCGTCGATTGCGGTATCACTGGTAAAGATTACATCTTCGAAGCGGGCATGGAAAATAGCGTCGAGGTGCTTGGTGATTTTATCTTCTCCAAGTACACCAATCAGCCCTCCCGTCTGGTGCTGGCGTCCCGACCTGAACTGGGCATTGAAAAGCCGGAAGACTGCAAGGGAAAGATCATCGCTACCGAGTTACCGAACCTGACCAGACGGCGTATGACCGAGCTGTATGGCATTGAGGATATTCAGATCCTGCGCAGCGAGGGCAAGACCGAGGCGAAGGTCAATATGGGGGAATGCGATGCTTTCACCGATATCACCGAAACCGGCGCCACCCTGAGGGCGAATGGCAATAATATTGTTGCTGAGCTGTTCACCTCCAACCCGCAGCTGATTGCCAACAAAGACGCCATCAAAAATTCTAAGTTGTTGGAGAAGATGGAAGATATCCGTATCTGCCTCGATGCAGTTCTTCAGGCTGAGCGGGAGCCGGTTTACATGGTCTTTATGGATGTGCCAACCAGTGTGCTGGATCAGGTAGAAAAGATGCTTCCTTCGGTGATCTCGCCGACCGTCAGTCCGGTGGTCGATGATGCCTGGCGCAGTGTTTCGGTGGTCATCCGTGAATCACAATTGAATATTCTGGCCCCGCAGCTGCTGCGGATGGGGGTTGACGGCATCGTTCCGATTCCGGCCCCGAAGGTTTTCACCCAGGATATGGTTAAAGCGAAAAAATTCTAGGAGAAGAATGATGGATAAAAAAATATTGGAAGAGGGCAACCAAGTCTGTATCGATTTTGAAAAACGTGGCGGGCTTATTCCTGCCGTTGTGCAGGATGTTAAAGATGGTCGGATATTGATGCTCGCCTATGTGAATCAACTGGCTTACGAGACGACCCTGCAAAAAGGGATGGCAACCTTCTGGTCGACCTCGCGCAATGAGCTCTGGACCAAAGGCG
>JASJGU010000207.1:0-4313 GCA_033791385.1 Desulfuromusa sp. | reverse complement strand
GCCAGGTATGGAAATTCATTGATCCGGAATTTCCACTCCTTTGCGTACAAAGCGCGGAACACATCACTGTCTTCAGCAGCGTTTGCATTGAATGACAGAACAATAAAAAGCAGCGGAATGAGTTTTTTCATTTATTTAGCCTTCGTCAATACTCAGGAAACCAGGAAGCCCCGCCAATACGGGTCATCTTCCGGGTCTACGGTGATGGAATTGTCACCGTAGATACGCGCCCACCCTTCAATGGATGGGATGATGGCGGGATATTCACCGACCTGCGCAATATCTTCAACACGTCCGGTAAACTGGCTGCCGATATAGCTTTCGTGCACAAAGCTGTCACCTTTGGTCAGCCTGCCGCGCGCCACCAGTTGCGCCATTCGTGCCGATGTACCGGTACCGCACGGCGAGCGATCGATGGCCTGGTCCCCATAAAAGACTGCACTACGGGCATCTGAACCCGCCTGTTTGGGCTTGCCGGTCCACTCCAGGTGTGACAACGCACAGATACGCGGGTCTTCGGGATGGATAAAGCTGTATTTTGCATTCAGACGCTCGCGCAGAAGCGGACTGATCCGCAAAATTGCGCTGGCACTAAGGTCCTCAAGATCACGGTAATGGGCCTGTGGATCAACAATGGCATAGAAATTACCCCCGTATGCCACGTCCACTTTTAGTTCTCCACCCAACTCCGGGCAGTCAACACTCAAATCCTGTGCATGCAGATAGGAGGGGACATTGACCAACTTGACCGACTTCACCTTACCATCCCGGGCGGTGTAACTTGCGACAACCCGGCCCGCGGGGGTTTCAAGATGTAATTCACCCTCTATTCGCGGATTCACCAGGCCTTTTTCAATGGCAATGGTCACGGTGCCTATGGTGCCATGACCGCACATCGCCAGGCAGCCAGAAGTCTCAATGTACAGAACACCAATGTCACAATCATCACGGGAACTCGGATACAACATACTGCCGGACATCATCGCGTGGCCACGCGGTTCGAACATCAAAGCCGTACGCATCCAGTCAAACTCCCGCATGAAATGTTCGCGCCGGTCCAACATGGTTTCACCATCGAGGTGCGGGGCGCCGCGGGTAACCACGCGCACCGGATTACCGCAGGTATGTGCATCAATACAATGGAAAGTGGTTGCAGGTGGTTTTTTCATTACCAATTTTTCATTACTAAATAAACCTGTCAAAACGAAAAGCGGAAATATCCAGTGCCGGCTCACAACCGGTCACCATGTCTGCGATGATACCTGCGGTCGTCGGGCCCTGGGTCAAACCATAGTGGCCATGGCCAAATGCATAAAATACATTGGGATGTCCGGGTGACACAGAAATGACCGGCAATGAATCCGGCATTGACGGACGCTGTCCCATCCACTCGGTCACGCCTTCGGTTTTAAGGCCATCAAGATAGTGAGCGGCCTGTTTAAGCAGGACTTTAGCACGCCGGTAGTTAGGCTTTGCATCCAATGCAGCAAATTCCGCCGTACCGGCCACCCTCAGACCGTCTTCAAGCGGGGTCATTACAAAGTGACGGCTTAGTGACATCACAGGATGCTTAAGCTCGATACCCGGATGGCTGATCTGAGAGTGATAACCGCGTTCTGCAATCAATGGAACCCTGTAATCGAGCTGTCGGGCAAGCAAATTGGACCACGCACCAGCGGCAACCACCAGTTGATCAGCCTCGATCCGCTTTCCTGATTCCGTTTGTAAACTGACCGATGACCGACTCACCCCGACTTCGGTGACACGATCCTGAATCCACCGGCCACCATTGCTAAAGTAGTCCTCTGCGATACTCTCAACGACCCTGGAAGGGTTAACCACGTGATGCCATCCTGGCACCAGTAGCGCCACACCGTTATTCAGTTTCAAAGCCGGTACCATGGATTTCAGATCATGTGGGCTGAGACGATGATGTTCAAAACCCAACCGGCTACTCAGATCAAACTGCCATTGATTATCGCGGTGTTCCTGTTCTGTGTCGTATACATGTATAGCACCGGGGGATCGCTTCAAATGACTTGAACCTATTACATCAAGAATCTTATCGAAATCCCCCAATGCCCGATGCATCAGCAAAGCCTGAGCCGTGGCTATTTCCTCGACCTTTTTCATGTTGCAGACACGCCAGAACCGCCACAACCACGGCAACAGGGCCGGAACATCCGCGGGTCGGATGGAGACGGGACCAAGAGGATCCAGTATCCAGCCAGGTACTTTTTTGAGCACACCCGGATATGAGAATGGCACCACACCGGAAGTAGCGATACATGATGCGTTGCCGTAACTACAGGACTGTCCCGGTAATACCGGGTCAATCAAGGTCACTTGCAGGCCTTTACGTTGAAGGTGCCAGGCACAGCTGGCGCCGATGATGCCGGCGCCGATCACTACACAATGCCCTTTCATTTCAGCTCAAATCATCCAGTGAGTTAACCAGGCCTTCCAGAATCGCAATGATCTCATCCAACGCCCTGATTGCGCCAGCTCCATTCCCTTGTGCCACCGCCCGGGTGAGGCCTCCATGTAACTGCGCGGAACGCGGGAGATCCAATCGTCTGCGGTGCAGGTACCACAAGCGTCTGCACTGGCTGTGCATGGCGGTTAGCGCTTTGACCAGGAAGCGGTTATTACTTGCCTCATCAAGCAAGTTGTTCAAGTGCTGATCAAGCCTGAAAAATCTTTCCAGATCATCAGCAGCAGCTTCTATTTGCGCAGCCAGAACCTTTAGCGCCTGGCGCTGATCAGAAGTCGCACGCTCGGCAGCTTTAACCACGAGTAACCTCTCCAGCACCCGTCGGGCTTCAATAATCTGGCTTAGATCAGAGCGCCGCAACGGTGTAACCATCAGGCCTTTGCGCGGTAACACCTGTAACAACCCTTCTACAGACAGCCTCTGGATCGCTTCCCTTACCGGCGTACGACCTATACCCGCCCTATCCATCAGGTCCTTTTCCGCTATCAGTTCACCTGGCTTGAGCCTGAGCGTGACGAGTTGCTCTTCAAGTAAACGATAAGCCTGCCCGGCCAGACTTTCGTTGTCCGATGATGGTTTTAAAACGGCGTTCATACCATCGGTCGGTTCGCCAATGCCTGTTCCACTACCTGCTGGACGTGAAGAGCTTCGGATTCACTCAAAGCCAATCTTGGCGAACGCACAGTCGCGGATCCAACACCCATCAATTCTTCGACCAGCTTGATCTGCTGAACAAACTTTGGTCCGATATCCAGGCTCAGCAAGGGTAGGAACCACTCGTAAATCAGCCGGGCTTCGGCCAACTTACCGGCGCACATCAAATCGTATATACGCACTGTTTCGTGCGGGAAAGCCACTACCAGTCCGGCCACCCAGCCGACGGCACCCAAGGAGATACATTCAAAAGCAAGATCATCAACACCGCAAAAAATGGCATAGCGGTCACCGGTTCTTCTGCGGATTTCAGGTACCCGGCGGGTATTGGCCGAAGATTCCTTGATGGCAACGAATTTCGAATTTGAAGCCAGTGTTTCGAAATCAGCGGGACTCAAATCGGTGCCATAAGCCACCGGATTGTTGTACAGCATGATCGGTAAATCAGTTGCTTCAGCAACTTCTTCGAGATAACTCATGGTTTCGCGCCGGTCACTGGGATAACGCATTGGCGGTAATAACATAAATCCATCAACACCCAGGGTCTCGGCCCGGCGGGCATAAAAGCAGGCCTGGCGGGTATCGGACTCCGCAATACAGGCCAGAAGGGGTACCCGGCCATTGATCTGTTTGACAAAGAACTCTGTTAGCTGAATTTTTTCATCCATATCCAGGGTGGAGTTTTCACCCAGGGAGCCAAGAATAATCAAACCATGCACACCGGCACTCAGTTGAAACTCTGTATGCTCGGCCATCGCGTCCAGATCCAGGCTGAAATCAGGCTTGAACTTTGTCGTTACTGCGGGATAGACACCATGCCATCTTGTTGAATTCATATGTTATTCTCTTTGATTTTGTAATATATTATGTGATATATCAGATGGTATTCTAAAACTGTATCCACTTAAAATCAATAGGTTTCAATCAGGGGCAGGGGATTAAATGGGCAGGGTATTAACAGGCACAGGCAGTGTCGCAGGCGAAAAAAACCGGCAGATATACTCCGCCGGTTTTACAATTTCAGTTTCCTGAAAAGGAGATTTCTATATCAATCTATTTACGCCGAATCTTGATTGAGCCGTTAACCGTATCAATATTGAGCCTTGCACCACCATTACCAATCTTTCCGTTTAAGTCGCTACCGACAAAGCCCTTCTCCGTTTCC
>JASJGU010000206.1:0-2523 GCA_033791385.1 Desulfuromusa sp. | reverse complement strand
TGTGCAAATTCTGGAACCGAATAACCAAGGGCTTCATAAAGAAGAATCTGCCGCGGGGTATTATTAATATGGTCGTCGCCGCGGATGACCAGATTGATATCCATTTCAGCGTCATCAATAACGACCACCAGATTGTAGGTCGGAGTTCCATCGGTCCGGGCAACTATCAGGTCGTCCAACTCCTCGTGCCGGACAGTGATCGCGCCCTTGATTTTATCAACGAAGGTGGTCTCAAGCCTATCTTCCGGAAGTTTAAAGCGGATAACATAAGGATCGTCAGGCTGATCGGTGCGGTTGCGACAGGTGCCATCATACTTCGGTTTACGACCTTCCTTCATCGCAGCTTCGCGCTTGGCGTCCAACTCTTCAGCGGTGCAATAGCAACGATATGCCCTTCCATCCTGCATCAGTTGTTCAACCTTCTGCTTGTACAGGTCAAAACGCTCCGACTGATAGAATGGCCCCTCGTCGCAGGACAGGCCGAGCCACTCCATCGCGTTGAGAATGGCGTCAACCGATTCCTGAGTAGAACGAGCTACATCTGTATCCTCAATCCGCAGGACAAATTTTCCACCCTGTTTTTTCGCCAACAGATAATTGAACAGAGCCGTACGGGCACCACCGATATGAAGATAACCAGTCGGGCTGGGGGCAAAACGAACTCGCAAATCGGACATGAAGAACTCCTTGACAGGGGACAAACAAAAGACCGCAATAGCGGCCTTTTATACAGTGATATTCCCTGTTAAATCAAGCAATTTAAGACGTTAGTCGATTGCCAGCCCAGCATAACCAACGACCCGACTGTTATCACCGTTAACTTGACCAGAATGTGCGTAACGAACCAGTTTACACTCAGTTGCACCCATTTCTTTGGCGGCACACATCACTACTACGGCCGGCAGAACCCCACACATGCTGATCCGGTTTTGCGCAACGGTGTGATATAGAGCCTGAGGATCAAAACTGGTCATCGCTGAGATAGCCAAAAAATCGAGCTTTTCAGTCGTCTCTGAATCTTGAAAATGGTTCATATCACTGCTGGCCAAAAGTAAAACATCCTCCGCCTGCTGACACAGAAATTGCCCCAGTGAACGCCCCAGAGAAGCAGCATCCTGGTAATTTAGTGACAACAGCGAAATCGGTACAATCTGCAAATCAGGCTGACACCTGAGCAAAAACGGTAGCATCACTTCCAGTGAATGCTCAAATTGATGAGCACGATCATCGGTTGCCAGCTCCGGAATTTCCCGGCACATTTTACTGCGTAACGATGCTGCTACCGGAACATTTCCAAGTGGCGTTGCCCAGCTATCAGCATTGCTTACGGCGATATCATGACCGGCACCCTGGTGATTCGGACCGAGCAACACAACTGTTTTGGGGATCTGGGTCCCACCAATCAATTCACCTGCAACTGCGCCGGAATAAACATAACCGGCATGCGGGACAATCAACGCTTTGGCAGGGCGCGGAACACTTCCTGCGGGGAGGAACTGGTCCAATTCCTGATTGAGCTGGGCAGGGTCGGCGGGATAAAAGCTTCCAGCTACGGCAGGTTGACGAATCATGGCGTCTCCTTTATCCGATAAAAACGTCGAAGAGTATTCTGGCACCTATAAAAACCAACAAAACGGCAAAAATCTTGATCAGATGTTTTTGACTGATCCGGGTCGCCAACTTGACACCTAATCGGGCACAGGCCATTGAAACCGGCGCCACCACAGTCGCTACCAGAACATTAACATACCCGAGAGATAATGGCGCCGTCAGCGGTTGTTGTAACCCATGATAGACATATCCGATAGTCCCTACTAGCGAGGACACCACGATCAGAGCACTGGAGTTCCCAACTGCTAGATGTATCGGCAACTGCATAACAATCATCATCAGGGGAACCGCAACAACCCCACCACCAACGCCGAAAAAAGCCGAGAACATTCCACCTGCCAAACCGACCAGCAGCGACTGAACCTTCGGAGGTTTATCGCTCCGTTCCGGCGGAAGAAGCGGGTGGAAAAAGAGCAGTTTAAAGGCAATGATGATCTGCAGACAGCCGAAGATAATTTTCAACTGCTGCCCGGGCACATAAGCGGCCGCAGTCGAACCAATTAAAGCCCCTGCCGTCCCACCTAAAGCAAGATAACCAACCATGTGCCAGTCTACATTGCCACGCTTTCTATGGCCGAGGGTACTACTGAAAGAGGTCGGGATAATGATTGCCAGACTGGTCCCGAAGGCAGTATGAACGACAAGTTGTTCGGGGAATCCGGCCAGGGGAAACAGCCAGAGGAACAGCGGGACCAGAATGACTCCGCCACCGACTCCAAGCAGACCGGCAAGAGTCCCGGCAAAGGCCGCAAAGACCAACGTAAGGGCGATGATTTGAGGGGAGAAAAGTTCCATATCACCTACCTAAAAAAAAGAGTGTCAACCGTAACGGTTGACACTCTGGATTTTTGGAGGCCTCGACCAGATTCGATCTGGTGATAATGGTGTTGCAGACCACTGCCTTACCACTTG
>JASJGU010000205.1:0-11145 GCA_033791385.1 Desulfuromusa sp. | reverse complement strand
CTGAAGATTAAATCGACGGTGTTAAATACCGTTACATGGTACAACATTGAGTGGAAATCAATGCTTAATTCACATATATAATATCTAACACAGCCAATTATGCAATTGAAACAACTTAAAACTTAAAATTTACAAAGACTTAGCAATCACATCAGTTTTTGAAAAGCAATCAGCTTAAACCGACGATATACAATGCAAACCATCAATGGGCAAAAGGATTTTCAAGCACGGCAAGCTTCTCAAGGTATTTGTCCTTTAGCTATTGGCGAATTTTTGTAGTCTGGTCGCGTCGTTTTTCATCCTGATCTTGCCCAGCAACAACAGACACCGGTTTAAGCTACAAGCTTGACTTAAACGCCACTCCCTTGAACTACCGAGGCGAACGGACATAATACAATTTTTCTTGTCTTACCCATTATCTACGGCTAGCCTTACCAAATGGCTCGTTTGTCTCCACTCGTCATTCCCAACAGTCCCCATCATGTCACTCAGCGGGATGTCCGCTCCATGAACATCTTCCATAGTAGTGGTAGATAGTATTTTACCGGGAATGGTTGACGACTGGGTACGATATCAACTCACGGCACTTAGATCAGAAAGATTAATAGAAGACAGATGATTCTCGATCCTGACAACAAATATATCCAGGCAATCAATTCTTATGCCCCCTTGACCGGAGCAAAGGTTCTTGAAATCGGCTGTGGCAGTGGACGCATGACCAGTGCGATAGCGCAACATGCAGCTCAAATTGTAGCAACAGATTTGAATGCCACGGTTCTTGAACAAGCTGAGAAAAACATCCCCGCGCAGAATGTTGAGTTTTTGTACACCCCTGCTGGCACCCTCAATTGCCCTGCTGGATCCTTTGATCTTGTTATCTATAGCTTGTCATTGCACCATATCCCGAAAGACAAAATGATCGACAACCTCTACCATTCAGGCAAGCTACTGAAAGAAAAGGGAACCATCGTTATTATTGAACCGGGAGATAGCGGCTCTTTTCTGGAGGTTAAAAAGCGCTTTGGGGCTGGAAGCGGCGATGAGAGCCGGGAAAAGCAAGCGGCAATCAAAGCAATGCAGAAGTTGAACGGCTGGATATTGAGTCCAACATATCACTTTGATGTCGATTTCCTGTTTACCGATGAAGCTGATTTTTTTACCAACAAATTGCCAAAGTACAGAGAGCTGTCAGCAGAAAAGATTTCTGAACTGAAAAATTTCCTGAAAAAGCACACAGAAAATCGGGGGATTGCTTTGACATCAGGGCGGTGCCTGAATCTCTTAACACGGAAGATCTCTAATAAAAAATGATGCTTAAGACGTTTTTTTGGAGTATTCTCATTCTTCCAGCTTGACAACCTGTTAAGAAAACTATAATTTTCACAGATTAGTTTTTATTGTTTTATTGTGAAAATCCCGTGTGGAGTTCCGAAGTCCATGAGACATCCTCACTCGTTCCTGATAACTAGACTCATCCTATTCTTCGGGTTTGTGTCTTTACTCAGTTCCTGTGCTCCAACACCGGGCCTTGCCCCATCTGGTGCATTGCAGACACAGTTGCATGAAATAAAACAGCAGCAACAGGAACAGTCCGTTCAAATGCAGCAATTACAGCAACAACTTGTCCATCTCCAACAACAATTGATCGCTGAAAACATAATTTCAACACTCATTCAGGATCATGTGGAAACACCTGGACAACTGGAGCCACCAACGGCTCCGGCGGTGCTCTTAGCTGAACCTTCAAGTCCGCTTACCCTCAATCAGGAAGTCGTCAATGTCGCGGCATCAGCATCATCTTACCTTGCTGCATTTTCGAATCTGGCTGCGGGACGGCTACTATCCGCTGAAACGGGTTTTCAGGAATTTCTACGTGATTTTCCAGATCACCAATATTCTCCCAACGCCCGCTACTGGTTGGCAAATGCACAATTGTCTCAAGGCAAAACAAACCTGGCAATGGCCAATCTGCAGCAGATTATTGTTGACCCGAATGCTCAAACTAAGGCCCCTGCAGCACTCATGCAACTGGCACAGATTTATCGCCAAGAGGGACTACCAATACAAGCTGACAACGTCCTTGAACAGTTGCGTAACCGCTACCCGGAAAGTCCGGAAGCGCAACAAATTTACCGGAGCAACGAACCAACAAATTAACGGTTTAAAGCTCTGTCTGAGAGGGAACTGATGACACAAACACTCTTTCGCTGGTTATCGCTGCTAGTTTTATTGCTGGTCTTGTCAGGAACAAGTCTGGCAATTGCTGCTGAAGAGCAAATCTACACAATTAAAAAGGGAGATACCCTCTGGGATCTTTCCAAAAAGTTTATTGATGACCCGTACTACTGGCCGAACGTCTGGGCAAAAAATCCAGAAATAACCAATCCCCACCTGATTTTTCCGGGGCAGAAAGTTCGCATCCTAGATGGCCGCCTGGAAATCATCCCAGCTTACCCGGAAGCAGACAAGCAAGCTGCTGCAACGATCGATAGTAATCAATTAGAAGCTCCGAGTCTCAAAGAAGAGTTAATCACAATTAAATCCTCAGGCGGTGGTGATGGATTCATTCTCACCGATGAAGAACCTCTGGGAATTCTGGTTGATTCTGTCGATAATCGGATATTACTGACTAAGCATGATATGGTTTTTCTTAAAATGAAAGACCTGTCGACTGTCACCGTTGGTGATACCTATGGATTGTTCCAGCGCGAAAATGAGGTCAAAGATCCACACACCAACAAATCAATCGGAACCATGATGAAAAATCTGGGATTCCTGCAAATCACAGAAGTGAGTGGTGAAACTGTCAATGCGAAGATTGGAGAAGTCTTCCGGGAAATTGCACGTGGCGCTGAACTATTTGAATATATTCCACAACGCAAAGAAATGACCCTACAGCGTGGCACAACTGACCAGGAAGGCGATATCATCGCAGCACGGGATGAAAAGAACGCTCTTTCAACCGGCGATATTATTTTTATCAACCTAGGTAGCGACGACGGACTGGTAAGTGGAAATCTTTTCTACATTTCCCGGCCACGTAAGGCTTCTGACGAGGTTATCAAGCAAGCTGGTTCAATTCAGTTACCAGATGCCGTTCTTGGTGCCGCCATCACCATCGAAACCAAAGCAAACACCGCTTCTGCCATCATTATCAAAAGTGTTGATGCGGCATTTATCGGGGATAAGGTTTCTGTTGTAACCAATTGATACCTTTCCAGAGAAACAATTAACGATAAAAAAGGATTGAAATTGCTTCAATCCTTTTTTGTTTGCAGCACGTACCACTGACCGCATTTTTTTTTGGGGGGGGGAAGAATGAACGCTTCGCAACAAGCCTTACTGAGACTACACCTGACACCCGGTCTCGGTCGCACTGCCCTGTTTAAACTCTACCAGTATTTCGGCAATTTTACCGCACCTCTTCAAGCTTCGCCACAACATTGGCAAGAGGCAGGACTGACAGAAAAGCTATGGTACAAAGTTCCAGCGGAAAACAATCAAAAGTACCAGCAAATTTGGCGCAAAATAGTAGCGCTACGGGTTCATCTGATCAGTTTTTGGGATGATGATTATCCGCCTCTGCTTCGCGAGATTCATGACCCGCCAGCGATCTTATATCTGCGGGGGAAATTACCCGCAAAGGACTGCTTTGCCATTGTCGGTTCACGGCGGGCAACCAGTGCCGGATTAGCCTTAACCAGAGACCTGGCAACGACTCTTGCACATCACGATGTCTGTATTGTCAGCGGCCTTGCGCGTGGGGTTGATAGCGCGGCACATCGGGGTGCGCTTGATGCCCAAGGTGCAACGATTGCCGTCCTCGGCTGCGGTATCGACCGGGTTTATCCGCCAGAAAACAGTAAATTGTTCCATGAAATTCATCAGGAAAATGCCATCATCACCGAATACCCACCAGAAACGCCACCCCTTGCTGGACATTTTCCCGGAAGAAATCGAATCATCAGCGGTCTCAGTCGTGGGGTGTTGATTGTCGAAGCGGCCGAAAAAAGTGGCTCCCTGATTACTGGTGACTTTGCCCTGGAGCAAGGCCGTGAACTATTTGCGATTCCGGGAGCGCTACAAAACCCCAACAGCAAAGGAACCAATCGACTGTTGAAAGAAGGTGCTCAACTCGTCACTGAAGCTGAAGATATTTTACAAGGACTCTGGCCGAACCAGCCGTCCAAGCAGAAACAGGGTGAATACAACAATATCACTGAACAGCTTGACGAACCGGCAAGAAAAGTCTTTCAACTACTGGGGCATGAGCCCCGGCATAGTGATGAAATAGCCCGGGAATGCGGCTTGACTCCCATGGAGCTTTCCGCTATTTTACTCGACCTAGAGCTTCAGGGTGGGGTACAAACACTCCCTGGAAACCATTATATTCGTGGACGGATATAAATTTCAGTCGATTTGGGGAGGTTTCTTGCGCGAGAGAGTTTTAGCGATTGTCAACCTGATCGCCCAATATGTTCTGGGAGCCGAAGATACTCCGATCAGTGAGCAGGAACTGATGGCTGAACTGCTGTCGGTTGGCTTCGATGCTGATGAGATCCATGATGCTTTCTCCTGGATGGAAACGATTGCGCTTCAACCACAAACAGAATCAGGGATAGTTGCCCCGCTGATGAGCCTACCCACCTATCGGGTCTTCAGCGACCAGGAACAGCAGAAGCTTACGACCGCCGCTAGAGGTTTTTTAATCAAAGTTCGCACCATGGGACTGCTCTCAGATGAAGCACAAGAAGAGATTATCGATCGGGCACTACGTTCAGCAGGAGACCCCATCAACGAACAAGAGATCAAGCTGATCACGATCCTGACTCTCCTGTCACGTTCAAGCAACCTCTGGCTACGTGAGATAGACTGCTTTCTGGACAACGACTGGAGTCGAATCTACCATTAAGATTAGCGGGTTGTGCTGATGGCGCAACCTTTTTCACATCTGCCCTTCCTGTTTTAGTGGGAGAGGCTCATAGAGGACACAGATGGCTCAATCACTGGTTATCGTCGAATCACCGGCGAAAGCAAAAACCATCGAAAAATTTCTGGGCAAGGGCTACAAAGTGCTTGCCTCTTACGGTCACGTCCGCGCTCTGCCGAGCAAGCAAGGTTCGGTTGATATCGCTGATCATTTCAAACCCAATTATCAAATTCTGGCCGACAGCGAAAAACATATCAGCCTGCTAAAAAAAGAGGTTGCTAAAAGTGACGAATTGATCCTCGCAACTGACCTCGACCGTGAAGGTGAAGCAATCGCCTGGCACCTTCTGGAAGCACTCAATATTGATGAAAAAACTAAAAAACCAACCGTTAAACGGGTAACTTTCAACGAAATCACCCAAACAGCTATTGATGAAGCCATGGCTCATCCGCGATCGATTGATCGTGACATGGTTGATGCTCAACAAGCTCGCTCAGTTCTTGATTACCTGGTCGGCTTTAATCTGTCACCATTCCTCTGGAAAAAAATCCGTTATGGTCTATCTGCGGGGCGGGTTCAATCGGTGGCATTACGTCTGATCTGTGAGCGTGAAGATGAGATAGATGCATTCAAACCACGCGAATATTGGAGCATTGAGGCTTTTTTGGCTAACCTTGCCAAAAGCCCATTGACAGCAAAACTTCACAGTTGCGACGGAAAGACACTCAATAAGTTTGCTATTTCCACCCAGAAACAAGCGGAAGATATTCTTACCGAACTGGAACAAGTCCAATTCCAGGTAGCATCTCTGGAAAAGAAAGAGCGCAAACGAAATCCTGCTCCACCCTTTACCACCAGCACCCTGCAACAAGAAGCCAGCCGTAAACTTGGCTTTTCAGCGCGCAAGACAATGAGTGTCGCGCAAAAGCTCTATGAAGGAATCAAGGTCGAGGATGGAACCCACGGGTTAATCACCTATATGCGAACTGACTCAGTTGCCCTGTCTACTGTTGCAACCAGCGAAGCACGTGAAGTCATCTGCCAACTTTACGATAAAAGCTATGCCCTGGAAAAACCGCGGGTATTCAAAAACAAAAGCAAAAATGCTCAGGAAGCGCATGAGGCGGTTCGTCCAACATCCATTGCACGAACTCCGGCACAGCTGAAACAATATTTAAGCTCAGATCAACAACGTCTCTATGAATTGATCTGGAAACGCACTGTGGCATCACAAATGACCCAAGCAATTTTCGATGCCACTCGGGTTGATATTGCCGCCGGTGAACGTTACAGCTTCCGGGCAACCGGTCAGATTATCCGCTTCCCCGGTTTTATGGCTCTATATATCGAGGGGACCGATAACGGTGACGATGAAAACAAAGAGGGCTTGCTGCCACCATTGAGTGAAGGGGAGAAACTCAGCAAAGAACAACTGACTCCTGAACAGCATTTCACGCAGCCACCACCCCGCTTTACCGAAGCCAGTCTGGTCAAAACGCTGGAAGAATACGGCATTGGTCGCCCATCCACCTATGCCAGCATCATGAATACTCTGGTCACCAGAAAATATGTTCGTCTGGAAAAACGTACCTTCTTCCCGGAAGATACCGGACGAGTCGTGACCAAGCTGCTGACGGAACACTTTGGCCAATACGTTGATTACGACTTTACTGCCGGGCTGGAGGAGGAACTGGACGCCATTTCTCGTGGCGAATTGGCCTGGATTCCATTGATCAAACAGTTTTGGGATCCCTTTATTGCCCTGTTACACCGCAAAGATCTGGAAGTCAGTAAAGCTGATGTGACAACGGAAAAAACTGATAAAACATGTCCTGAATGCAGTAAAGAATTGGTGATCAAACTCGGTCGCTCAGGTCGTTTTTTGGCATGTTCTGGGTTCCCTGATTGCCGCCATACTGAACCCCTCAGCGGAGAAGGAAAAGAAGCAGAAGAACCGGTTCTCTCGGAAGAAAAATGTGATAAATGCGACTCTCCAATGTTGATCAAAACCGGACGCTTTGGAAAATTTCTTGCCTGCAGCGGATATCCCAAATGTAAAAATATCCAGCCACTGGAAAAACCCAAGTCTCTCGGCATCACCTGTCCAGAATGTGGTGAAGGGGAGATGATGGAAAAAAAGAGCCGTTACGGAAAAATTTTCTATTCCTGTAACCGCTACCCAAAATGCAAATATGCCCTCTGGAATCCGCCCAAGGAAGAGTCTTGTCCAAAATGTTCCTGGCCGTTGACTGAGATCAAAACCACTAAGCGGTGGGGGACGGTACAAAGATGCCCACAGGAAAACTGTGACTGGGAAAAAGAGTTGATTCCACCGGAGAAAAAGGCCCCGGCTAAAAAAGCGATCGTAAAAAAGAAGCCGGCGGTAAAGAAAAAAACTCCCGTAAAAAAACCGACAAAAAAAACAACCTGAATTCTTAACAACAGAGTATAATTTTTATCGGCCGAGCCATACAGGTTCGGCCGGTTTGCGTTCAACAGGAATGAAAATGGATATCACCGTTATTGGTGCCGGGCTAGCTGGTTGTGAAGCGGCCTGGCAGGCGGCCAGAGAAGGCTGCCAGGTCAAATTGTACGAAATGAAACCACTGCAGTTCTCTCCAGCGCATCAAAGTGATGGGCTGGCCGAACTAGTCTGCTCGAATAGCTTACGCGGTGCTGGAATGAACAATGCCGTCGGTTGCCTTAAGGAAGAACTGCGCCGCGCCGGCTCTTTGTTTATCGAAGCAGCAGATGCTACAGCGGTTCCAGCCGGTGGCGCCCTGGCAGTTGATCGGGATGAATTTTCCAACTATATCAGCGCTAAAATAGCCACAGAACCGAATATTGAATTGATTCGGCAAGAAGTCCTCCAGCTCCCCGCGGAAGGGACAACGATCCTCGCTAGCGGCCCGCTGACCTCAACACCCCTTTCCGCTGAACTGGCAAAATTGACGGGTAGCGAGCACTTGTATTTTTATGATGCCATTGCTCCGATTGTCGAAGCTGATTCCATCGATTTCGATATTGCCTGGCGTGCTTCCCGCTACGACAAAGGTGGCGATGATTATATCAATTGCCCGTTAAATAAAGAGCAATACTATGATTTTGTCCAGGAACTGGTAGATGCAGACAAGGTTGCCGGGCGCGAGTTCGAGAAATTGATCCATTTTGAAGGCTGTATGCCGATTGAAGAGATGGCCAGCCGGGGCGCGCAAACCCTCTCTTTCGGACCGATGAAACCGGTCGGTCTTCCCGATCCGAAAAGCGGGAAAATACCTTACGCTGTTCTGCAGTTACGCCAGGACAATCGTCACGCGTCACTGTTTAATCTGGTCGGATTTCAAACCCGCTTGACCTATCCGGAGCAAAAGAGAATATTCCGTACCATTCCCGGGCTAGAGAAGGTGCAATTTGCCCGTCTCGGCAGCATGCATCGCAATACCTTTATCAACGCACCCGCCTGTCTGACCGAATCGCTGCAATTTAATGCGGCGCGGCACATTTATGCCGCTGGCCAATTGAGCGGAGTTGAAGGTTATGTGGAATCAGCTGCCTGCGGATTTTTAGCGGGGATTTTTGCCGCATATCAACTCCGTGGTGAAAAAATCCTTTTGCCCCCCAAGGAAACAGCACTCGGTGCACTGCTGGGTCATTTATCGGCAGCGGACACAACAAACTTTCAACCGATGAACATCAATTACGGCCTCTTTCCGCCTCTGGAAGGACGGAAAATGAAACGTGCCGACCGCCGCCTGGCGATGGCCGAACGGGCACTGAATGCGCTACCAAAGTGGTGGGAACCTATTGCTGACAAACGAATCTAACGGGACAAATAGAATATGAATCAGCAGATCATACTGGCATCAGCTTCACCACGTAGACGGGAGCTGTTGCAACAAATCGGCCTTGAATTTCTCGTCGTACCGAGCAATGCTGAAGAAAAAGAGCTGCCGGATGAAACACCGGAAGAGCATGTTGTTCGCCTCAGTCTTGCAAAGGCTACTGAAATTGCGAACCGACAAGACATTTCTGGCCGCTGGTTTATCGGCAGTGATACCATCGTGCTCTGCGATGGGCAGATTCTCGGAAAGCCCAGAGATCAATCCCACGCTGCGGTCATGTTAAGGCAACTCTCCGGACGTGAGCACCGGGTTCTTTCCGGCTATGCCGTGATTGATCGTCAAACCGGGCAACAACGTACCGAAGCGGTCAGCACTAAAGTCTTGTTTCGTCAATTGACAGAAGCTGAAATCACAAGCTACATTGCCACGGGAGAGCCTGCCGATAAAGCTGGCGCTTACGCAATCCAAGGATTCGGGGTCTGTTTTGTTGCCAGGATTGAAGGGAGCTACACCAATGTCGTCGGCCTGCCCTTGTGCAAACTGACACTGGCCATGAAAGAACTGGGTGTGCCGTTATTGATATGAAATTTGTGGAGCAAAAATGATGAACGATATTGCCGCTAATCTTGCGAAAATTCATGAGCTGATTGACAAGGCCTGCCAAAAAGCTGGACGAAACCCGGAAGAAGTCAGATTGATTGCCGTCTCCAAAGTTAAACCGGCAGAGCAGGTAGAAGAAGCTTTTCACGCCGGACAGGAGCTGTTCGGGGAAAGTTATGTCCAGGAATTCCGCGATAAGCAACCGCTGGTCACAGTTCCAGTCCAATGGCATTTCATCGGTGGGCTGCAAAGCAATAAGGTTAAATACCTGCGCGGCAAAGTCACAATGATCCATTCCGTTGACCGCTTCTCTCTCGCTGAAGAGATTGACCAGCAATGGGGGAAAATTAATGGAATTGCCGAAATTCTGCTGCAAGTGAATATTGGTGATGAATCGAGCAAATCGGGTTGTGCGCCAGAAGATCTGGAAACCCTGGCGCGAAAAGTTGCCCGGCTAGCCAATCTGAAAATTCGCGGGCTGATGTGTCTGCCACCCCATTCTGACGATCCTGAGCAGGTCCGTCCCTTTTTCAGACAGTTGCGCGAACTCTCCCAACATATTAACAGGTTACAACTTCCAGGCATTGAGATGGACGAACTCTCCATGGGGATGAGCGGCGATTTTGAAGTTGCTGTGGAAGAAGGAGCAACCCTGGTAAGGGTTGGAACTGCAATCTTTGGTGCACGGATGAAAAAGGGTTAAAATTGAAAAATATAAATTATCTACTCTTTGACCTTGATGGCACACTGGTCGATTCGGTTCCCGATCTAACCCTCTCTCTCAACTTACTCCGTGCCGGATTGAATCGTTCTCCACTTTTGGAAGAACAGGTTAGTCACATGATTGGCGATGGAGTCACCGTTCTGGTCAAGCGTGCCCTTGGGGAAGATCTCTATCAGCCTGCTCTTCGTGACAGGTTCCTGCAGTTGTACGACGAACACCTTCTCGACCATACCGTCTGTTATCCGGGGATAGAAGAACTTCTGAGCAGCCATCCAGCCGAACAGATGGCCATTGTCACCAACAAACCACATGGATTGACGATGAAGCTGCTCGACGGTCTGAACTTGACCAGGTATTTCAAAATCATTATTGGTGGTGATAGCTATGCAGAAAAAAAACCTCATCCCCTGCCGGTGATCAAAGCTCTGGAAGGCATGGGAGCTGACCCGAAACAAGCAGTTATGATAGGCGATCATCACACCGACCTCTATGCCGGTCGCGGAGCGGGTGCAGCAACCTGCTTCTGTGCCTATGGTATGGGACACAGCGATGGACTAACCGCCGATTTTCATGCTGAACGCCCGACCGACCTGCTGCAACTATTTCCTGGGCCATCTTTTGACTGAAAAGAATCTGACCCCTCGGGAGATTGCTTTTTTCTTTTTCCCACTGGTGCTCAATGTCCAGCTGATGAGCATCTCCAATACCGTCATCAATGGGGCTCTGGCTCGCCTTGACGATTATGTAACCGCCCTGGCTGGGATGTCGGTCGCACTGGTAGTCCATCTGTTTATCGCTTCTGCCTCATACCAGAACCATACCATTACCATCGCTATGGTTCGCGGGCGAAAATCGATGATCAGCGTGCTGATTTTTATTGGTCTGGTCGCTATTTACATCGCAATAATGCTGTCATTGATCGCTTTTACCCCGCTTGGCGATCTTGTCCTGGTTAAGCTTCTCGGAACCCCAGTAGAAATTGCTGCAGAGGCAAAAAAAGCACTGTATATATTGGCTTTCCTCCCTTTTTTTACCGGCATCCGTGGTTT
>JASJGU010000204.1:0-12459 GCA_033791385.1 Desulfuromusa sp. | reverse complement strand
CAAGGGGAGCAACCAAGCCACTGAATGTTGTAAACTTTTCCATTATTTTACCTCCAGCTGGCGGACATCAACAAAATGACCGGTTACTGCAGCAGCTACGGCCATAGCCGGGCTGACCAAGTGGGTACGCCCTCCTTGCCCTTGCCGCCCCTCAAAATTTCGGTTTGATGTTGATGCGCAACGTTCCTCTGGTGAGAGTTTGTCATTGTTCATCGCCAGGCACATGGAACAACCTGGCTCCCGCCACTCAAACCCAGCAGCGATAAAAACTTTATCCAACCCTTCCGCTTCAGCCTGTAGTTTGACCAGACCCGAACCGGGGACGACCAGTGCCAGTTTAATATTTTTTGCAAGATTGCGCCCCTTGGCAACTGCTGCGGCGGCACGCAGATCTTCTATCCGTCCATTGGTGCAGGAGCCGATAAAAATTTTATCGGGATAGATTTCGGTCATCGGGGTTCCGGGAGTCAAACCCATATAGTCCAGAGCAGACTGAACTCCTTCACGTTTAATATTATTCAACTCTGCAGCGGGGTCGGGAACTTTCCCGTCAATGGTGACAACCATCTCAGGTGAAGTTCCCCAAGTGACTTGTGGCTGTAGATCGCGGGCATCAATTTTGATGACTTTGTCAAATTCCGCATCTGGATCGCTGTGGAGTTGTTGCCAGTTTTCCACGGCTTGATTCCAGAGTTGAGCCGTGGGGGCAAACGGCCGCCCTTTGACATAATCGATGGTTGTTTGATCGACGGCAATAATGCCTGCTCGTGCGCCGGCCTCGATGGCCATATTGCAGATGGTCATGCGACCTTCCATCGACAGGCTACGGATGGTTGAACCGCCAAATTCAATGGTGTATCCGGTTCCTCCAGCAGTCCCAATCCGACCAATGACGGCGAGAATAATATCTTTGGCTGTTAGTCCAGGGGGAAGAATACCGTTCACCTCGATGAGCAGTGTTTTTGATTTTTTTTGAATCAGGCATTGAGTTGCCAGCACATGTTCCACTTCTGAAGTTCCAATCCCAAAAGCCAGCGCTCCGAAAGCTCCGTGGGTTGCGGTGTGAGAATCGCCGCAGACGATAGTCATGCCGGGGAGAGTTGCTCCCTGTTCTGGTCCAATGACGTGAACAATCCCCTGACGTGGGTCGTTCATGCCAAATTCGGTAATCCCGAACTCGTGGCAGTTTCGGCTCAGGGTTTCAACCTGCAAACGGGAAATTGGATCAGTTATTCCTGCAGAACGGTTGTCGGTTGGAACATTATGATCCGGTACGGCCAGGTTGGCATCGATGCGCCAGGGTGCGCGCCGGGCCAGACGCAGTCCTTCAAATGCTTGCGGTGAGGTCACCTCGTGCAAAAGCTGTCGATCAATATAAAGCAGACAGGTGCCATCTTTCTCCTGCGAGACAAGGTGACTATCCCAGAGTTTGTCGTAAAGTGTTTGATTCATTGCTTCCTCCTTAATTATGGTTATTGTCAGTTTAAATGATCTGAGTGTCTATGGATAGATATGATTGTAATATGGTTGGCTAGAAGTGACCCGACTTGCCTTCCTTCTGCGGTTTTGTTAAAAAGAGTAGTTAATTTATAAATTATTATCCAAGGAGATATGTAAATCATGGGATTGATGACTGGTAAGCGAGGAGTTATTTTTGGTGTAGCAAACGATAAAAGTATTGCGTGGGGGGTGGCTCAGCAATTGCGAGCTGCTGGTGCCGAGCTGGCGTTTACTTATTTGAATGAGGCACTGGAGCGGCGGGTACGCCCGTTGGCTGAAAGCCTTAATTCTACTATTATCCTCCCCTGCGATGTCCAAAACGAAGAGGAGATGGTCTCTGTTTTCAGTGAATTGGAAAAACAATGGGGCAAGATTGACTTTGTTGTCCACGCCATTGCTTTCGCTAATCGAGAAGATCTGAAACGCCCGTTCAGTCAGACCAGCCGGGACGGTTTCCGTTTGGCACTGGATGTCAGCGCCTATTCACTGGTGTCGATGACTCGTTGCGCTCTGCCAGTTTTGCAAGCAGGTGGTAGTATCGTTACGATGACCTATCTTGGTTCGGTCCGTGCTGTCCCGGCATACAATGTCATGGGTGTCGCTAAAGCAGCACTGGAATCGTCGGTCCGTTATCTGGCAGCAGAATTGGGTGAAAAAGGTATCCGCGTCAATGCTCTTTCAGCTGGGCCGATTAAAACTTTGGCCGCTGCCGGTATTGCTGATTTCAAGAAAAAACTGAGTGTTGCTGAAGAGCGTGCCCCGCTGAAACGGCTAGTTAATCAGCAAGAAGTTGGTAAAGCGGCACTTTATTTATTGTCCGATCTCTCTTCCGGTGTGACAGGTGAAGTTCATTATGTCGATGCTGGATTCAATATTGCTGCTGGTTAGGTTTTCTGGTTTATCTAGTTGCTAGTTTTCTTTGAAGGTCCCATTTGGGGCCTTCAATTGTTTTGGAAGCGGTATGATTGAAGGTAAAATCAGTGGACTGAAGGCTAGCCAGGTTAAGGCGTTAGAGCGGATTTATCGGCGTAAGATGCCTGCTGATGCGTTGATTACTGTGGAACTGGCTCGCTATCTGACCGAATTGTCTCATGAGTTGAAGCGGCAGCTGGGTTTGATCATTGATCGTTCCGGTGTCGTTAAGTTTGTCATTGTTGGTGATGATCGCGAGATTGTACTGCCCGATCTTTCCAGCTACAGCCTGGGTCGTAGTGGTTTGCGTGGTCTGCGTTGTGTTCATACTCACTTAAAACAGGAATCCTTGAGTCAGGATGATTTGACCGATCTGGAACTGTTGCGCTTGGATGCGATGGCGGTTATTGGCGTTGGAAAAGATGGTTTGCCGACGCATTTTTCTTACGCACATCTCCTGCCAACGAAACAGAAATCACAGATTGAATCGGTAGAGCTGCAAGATTTTTATCGCTTTGAACTTGATTTCTCCGCTTTTATCCGTGCTCTTGATCAGGAGATGGAAAGGGTTTCAGCTGAGACGATTGATCTTGCTGATGGCCGGGAGAGGGCTCTGCTGATTTCTGTGGGGCAGGGGGGGCGTCAGCGAGTTGAAGATTCTATGGCGGAGCTTGATGAACTCGCCAGAACTGCCAATCTCGTTGTTATTGATCAGGTTATCCAGCGGCCACGCAAATTGAATCCCCGCTTTCTGGTCGGGGAGGGTAAGTTGCAGGAAATCATCATTCGCGCATTGCAACAACGAGCAACACTGCTGGTGTTTGATCAGGATCTGACCCCGAACCAGATTCGATCGATTTCAGAAAAAACCGAAATGAAGGTCATTGATCGCAGCCAGTTGATCCTGGATATTTTTGCCAAACGGGCACAATCCCGGGATGGAAAAGTTCAAGTGGAGTTGGCGCAGTTGAAATATATTCTCCCACGTTTGTCTGGAAAAGGAACTGCCATGTCCCGACTCATGGGTGGGATTGGGGGGCGTGGTCCGGGTGAAACTAAGCTGGAGACCGATCGAAGACGCATCCGTGATAAAATCCGGCTCCTGGAGAAACAACTTGATTCTCTTGGCCGTGGTCGGGTCCAGCGGCGTCAGAAGAGGATTCGTGCCGGTTTGCCGATTGTTTCTATTGTTGGTTACACCAATGCTGGGAAGTCGACCTTATTGAATGCGCTGACACAGAGTGATGTATTAACCGAAAATTTACTCTTTGCCACCCTGGACACTGCTACCCGCAGGTTACGTTTTCCGCTGGATCGTGAAGTCATTATCACCGATACCGTTGGTTTTATTCGTGATCTGCCACCGAGTTTAATTGGTGCTTTCAGGGCAACATTGGAAGAGCTGGAAGACGCAGATTTGTTGCTGCATTTGGTGGATTTATCAAACCCGCGCTTTGACGATCAAATTAAAGCGGTCGACAAAATTCTTAATGATCTGGATCTTGGAACCCAACAACGATTACTTGTTTTTAATAAAATTGATCAGGTTTCAGCAGAGGATCTGCCGCACATTTGCCGCCGTTATGATGCTGTGCCGGTTTCTGCCCTGAAGCGAAACAGTTTTGGATCTTTACTGGCTGAAATGCAGCATCGTTTTTGGCCAGAAGAAGATGTTTCTATGCTCTAATGGATGTGTGTTTTTTGAATCACCGTTTTTGACTTCTGTAGGGGATGCCCCTACATTTGTAAATGGTATTTTGCTATTTACTGTCTCCCTAAGTAAGTTTGGCTTGACTTAGGGAATTGTTTTCGTTAGTTTATAATTAGTTATGATTAATATTAACATGAGTGTTGTTGTGCGGTCTGGAGTTTATAAATGCTTAAGTATCTTTTGATTTTGTTATTGCTGATTCTTTTTGGCTGCCAACCTTATCCGCAGGGGATGGGGCGTTTCTCCGTAAATCAGGTAATCCCAGATCGTGTAGCCCCTGAGGGAGAACAGAAAACGCCACAATCGTTGGCATCTGTTTCGGATGAAAAAAACAGAACCCTCGTAGCAAAATTTAAATTGCCGGTTGCGGAAGCCCTTCCAGAGCCAATTGAAGAGTATTTACATACAAATTCTCTACTCCCCTATTTCGGAGATTTCCCCCTGAGTGAACATGCGCGGGTTGATCATCTGATTAAACGATACAGTGGATCCAGTAAAAAAACGTTTGGCAAGTGGCTTGAAAGAGCTGGTCGCTATGTACCGAAAATCCAGATGGTGTTTGCGGATGAGGGAGTCCCTCTCGACTTGGCCTATCTGGCTATGATTGAGTCTGGATTTAATGTTCATGCTTACAGTTGGGCGCATGCAGCTGGACCTTGGCAATTTATTGAAAGTACCGGAAAATTGTATGGTTTGGAGAATGACTGGTGGCAGGATGGCCGTCTGGACCTGGAAAGATCAACACGTGCCGCGGCCAAGCATTTAAAGTATTTGCATAAACGATTTGACGGTGACTGGTATTTAGCGGTGGCGGCATATAATGCCGGTGGCGGGAAAGTCCGCAGAGCAGTTAAGAAAAGTGCTAGTCGGGATTTTTGGGTGCTGACCGAAGGTCACGTATTGCGGGACGAAACCAAGAATTATCTGCCGAAACTGCTGGCGGCCCTGAGTATTGTCAAAAACCTGGAGGCTTATGGATTTGCTGATTTGAACCTTGCTGAGCCTCTTGAATATGAAACAATCACCTTAGAAACAAGTACAGATCTAGAAATAATTGCCGGTTTTTGTGGCATCAGCTATTTGGAATTGAAAAAGCTGAATCCTGAACTGAAGCGATGGTGTACACCCCCTGGAGTTTCAAATTATCAACTTCAAATTCCTTTTGGTAGCGCTGGGCAAGTTAGAGCTCTCTATGATCAGCTCCCCAGAGATCAACGAACCAGTTACCACCGCCATCAGATTAAATCGGGTGATACGCTGCAGATGATCGCGCGAAAATATAAAATTCGAGTCGATGATATTGTTACCCTCAACAAGATTAAAAACCCACGGGCTTTGCAGCTTGGACACAATTTGATTTTGCCGCTGAAAGAAGGGTTTACTGAACTTCCCGCCAACGCACTGGAGGACAGCTATGTCCGTAGCCGGCGTATAACCTATAAGGTTCGCCCGGGAGACAGTCTCTGGTTGATCTCCAGACGTAATAATGTGACGCAAAAAGAACTTCGGGTCTGGAATAAATTGGGTTGGAGTAACATGCTTCGTCCTGGGCAAATTCTCGCAGTATCTAAGCCGGGAGCCCGTGTCGTGGCGAAGCTAGTGCCAAAAAAAGGGCCGTCCAAGAAGCTGATTTATAAGGTTGTTCCGGGGGATACCCTTTGGGATATAGGCCGGCAGTTTGACGTTGCAACCGAGCAAATCCGTCGTTGGAATGAACTTTCTCATGGGCACATTCTCCGCCCGGGGCAAAAACTTACCTTGATGGTTTCAGCCAGCAGGCAGGGCTGATAGCGTCGTACAAACTATTTGCTCAAAATATTTTGAAAAAATGGTGAAGTTCAGGATTCCTGAATGTTTTGACATTTTCTACGCAGGTTGATAGAGTTCAGCGCCGGAATGTGCTGGATTTTAACCTCTGTTGATACCCACCTGTAAAAGGATTATCTCAATGCTTAATATGTTGATTTCATTTGCTTGCTCAGCCTTGTCATCTGCCCTAATGATGAGGTTTGTTACTGCTAATATGTGGATAACTATGGCTGTTTCTGCTGTGATTTTTGCGGCAATTTTTATGCTTCTTACGCGGATAACTATGAAAAAAGTTGGTGCAGTGATGGAAGTTGCGCAACGGGATATGCTTGCGAATCGGACTGATAAGGCGGTTAAAGAACTTCAGGATGGGCTGAAGTATGGTGCCTGGCAAATCTATGTTAAACAACAAATTCATTCGCAAATTGGAACTATTTACTATCTTAAACGGAATTTCAACGAGGCGATTCCGTTTTTGGAAAAAGGTTTTGTGCGGAATTGGGTAAGTACGTCAATGCTGGCTATTACTTACATGAAAAAAAATAAAACGAGTAAAATGATTGAAACGTTTGGTAAGGCGGTTGCAGCCAATCGTAAGGAGCCGATGGTTTACGCTGTTTATGCCTTTTGTATGGATCGTATTGATGAGCGGGGGAAAGCGATCGATGTGTTGAAAAAAGGTGTTGCCAAGACGGGTGATGAGCGTTTGCAGGACAATATGGCTTTGTTGGAGTCTGGCAAAAAGATGAAGATGAAGGGGTTTGGTGATATGTGGTATCAATTCCACCTGGAAAAGCAGGGTGCTATCATCAAAAAGCAGACAAAAGCGATGACCGGGCGGCGCAAACAGGTCTTGCGGTAAGGATTTTTTATGGCTAAAAAGAAAAAAACAGCCCAAGCCAAAAAACTCGAATTCAACAATGACCCCTTCCTTAATCTGAAGGGGTTTCCTGTTTCCGGGCAGGAACAAAAGGCAGAGAAATCTTCCGAACAGATACTGTCACGCAGAGAAACCTTTGGCTCCTTTGCGGAAGAGATGGAGATGCTTGGCGTTAAGCCCCTGGGCACTGAGGTCGATTCTGATGAGAAGTCTTTTGCAGACCCTTCAGTTATCGATTGCTCTGACGTTAAAGTGAAAACCCAAACAGATGAAGAACTGTTCTTTGCCGCAGTTAATGGATTTTCGGTACGTTTTGAGGATCACTTGCCAGAAGAAAGTCGGTCTGAGGAGAAGGCAATGCCACGGCGGATGAAACAATTGAAGCAAGGTAATCTAACTCCTGTTGCTTCTCTTGACCTGCATGGTTGTCTACGTGCCGAGGTTGTGGAAAAAATGCGCCACTTTGTCCAGAATGCTCAACATCAGGCCTGGCAAACCGTTTTGGTCATTACTGGAAAAGGGTTGCACTCTGAGGATGGAACCCCGATTTTACGCGATGAAGTAGAGCGATACTTGTCTGGTGAGGGAAAGAAACTTGTCGCAGAATGGGGGCGTGCACCAAAGCAATATGGTGGTGATGGAGCCTTGGTGTTGTTTTTGCGTAAAAAATTAAGAATATAAATATCACGTCAACCGATTCTTTGTAGGTGCGTTGAATAGGCATAAGACACTTAACTCAACCCACAACAAAGGAGAAAGAAATGAAAAGTGTTCTGAAAATGTCCCCCCTGGTCTGGTCGTTTGTTCTGCTGTTTGTCCTCACCCCGGTTGCTTTTGATTTTTCAACTGGAACTCTGACCTCAACCACAGCGTATGCCCAAGGTGGCAACGGCGGTGGCAACGGCGGTGGTGCTGGCGGTGGAGAGGGAGCTGGCGGTGGAGAGGGAGCCGGCGGTGGAGAGGGAGCTGGCGGTGGAGAGGGAGCTGCAGATGGAACCTGCGATGGCACCGGTTCTGGAACCAATGTGGAATCAGCTCAGGGTGTTGGTGGACAGGCGCAATCTATGACTCAGACACAGCCGAAGAATCAGAATCGCAATCGCCATCAGAATCGCGTTAATCAGTTTGTTGACGATGATGAAAACCTCACTGATCAGGTACGGGAAATGCGTCAGGATCGTGATCAGGATCCAGATACTGACGATACTGACGATACTGACGATACTGACGATACTGATGTTGCCGCTGATAGCGAAACCACAGAATCTTAAGCGATATTTCTTAATAACCTATACTGAATACTGCCGTACGGAGTTTCTAGCGTCACTGAGAGACAAAACCGTACGGCAGTTTTATTTTGCCTGCCCAGTCATAAACTCTTCAATTTCTAGTATTTGTAACGCATCCATTCATTTTTTAGTTGCAGCCTCTGCAATAATCGAATCTGCCATATTTATTAATAATAATCCATAAATGGATAGGGAGAATAGTTTGTCTCTTTCTTGACTGGCATAGTGTGTTAGCTTATATTTCTTAATACGTGTAGATTGTGTGGCCGTAGCCCATTCACTAAGTCGATATTCTATCGTGAATTGAAGTTTGATGGCGTCGCAAAAAGTCCGATCTATAGCGTTACAGCAGTTTATCCGGATCTTGGCCTGCCTTATGTAGGCCTACATCCCGGAAAAACTAATACGCCGTGTATGTCGAATTTTTTGCTTAGACATCTTACTGTTTTTTGCGAGGCATCAAGTTTAATAGATATAGGAGAAAATAATGGCACCGATTTTTGCTGATAATTCACTTTCAATCGGGCGAACCCCTTTGGTTCGTCTGAACCGGGTGATTGCCCCTGGTGGGGCAAATGTGTACGGGAAAATAGAAGGACGAAATCCTGCTTATTCGGTCAAGTGCCGGATTGGAGCTTCAATGATTTGGGATGCTCAGCAAAGGGGCGTCTTGAAACCAGGCATGGCGATTATTGAGCCGACCAGTGGTAATACTGGAATTGCTCTGGCTTTTGTTGCCGCAGCTCAGGGAATTCCTCTTACTTTGACAATGCCGGAGACAATGAGTATAGAGCGGCGAAAGGTTCTCAAGGCTTTCGGCGCCAAGCTGATTTTAACTGCTGGTGCAAAAGGAATGGCTGGTGCTATCAGTGAGGCAGAACGCCTGGTGGCGGAGAATCCCGATCAATTCTTGTTGCTGCATCAATTTAAAAACCCGGCAAATCCAGAAATTCATGTTAAAACGACTGGGCCAGAAATTTGGGATGATACTGAAGGCCAGATTGATGTTTTGGTTGCTGGGGTTGGGACCGGTGGAACCATCAGTGGAATTTCCCAATACATTAAAAAGATCCGGGGCAAGTCAATCCTCTCTGTTGCCGTTGAACCGGCTGACAGTCCGGTTATCAGTCAACATCTGGCAGGTAAGATGTTGCAGCCTGGACCACATAAAATACAGGGGATCGGTGCTGGCTTTATCCCTGAGACTCTCGATCTGAGCCTGGTTGATCAGGTTGAGCAGGTCAGTAATGATGAGGCTTATGAGTTTGCCAGACGTTTGACTCGGGAGGAGGGACTTCTTTCTGGAATTTCCTGCGGGGCAGCAACAGCTGTTGCTGCCAGATTATCTGCACAAGCTGAATTTTCAGGAAAGAATATTGTTGTTATTTTGCCCGATTCCGGAGAGCGCTACTTGAGTAGCGACTTATTCTCTTGATCTAGCAGGTATTGTGGCGATATTTTGAATGTTTCTGAAATGTGCGATTTAAGGTGAATTTGATCGTGTTTTTGTGAGGATTTTTAATGTACGAACCGCTACATGAACAGGTAGATCTGGATGGGCCGAAAAGTAAAGTTGGCTTGATTGAGATTCTCACTCAGGCGAGAGAGTGTCTTGATGGTCTGGATGACGATTACTCTGATGGTAAGAGTGAACTAGAATCACTCCAAAGCCGTCTGGTCGCCGGACAGTTTCGCTTAGCTGTGCTGGGTCAGTTTAAACGTGGGAAAAGTACCCTGTTAAACGCTTTACTTGGGGAGGAACTGCTGCCGACGGATATTCTTCCAGTGACTGCGATTCCAACTTTTATCGGCTCTTCAGCAGAAATTGATGTTCAGGTTTCCTTTGACACAGAAGCTGAGCCAGTTACATTTCCCCTCTCATCAGGGCAATCGTTGGGTGATTTTCTGACCGAATATGTGACCGAAGCGGGGAATCCGAACAATCATCGACAGGTGAAGCGAGTCGATGTTAGTCACCCGGCTGAAATCCTCAAGCAGGGGATTGTTTTGATTGATACTCCGGGTATCGGTTCAACCCATAAGCACAATACTGAAGTGGCATACCAGGTTCTTCCACAATGTGATGCGGCAATTTTTCTGGTTTCTCCTGATCCCCCAATTACTGAAATCGAACTTGATTATCTCAAAGAGATTCAGCAATATTTGCCGAGAACCTTTTTTCTGCTGAACAAGGTCGATTTTCTCGACGAAAAAGAGAAGAACGTTTCCCTAAGGTTTTTGGCCGACCAATTAGCGCCCCTATGTGATGGTGTCCCACCAGTGTTACCAATTTCAGCACGCAAGGGGTTGGAAGCACGCTTGTCTGGTGACGTTGATGGATGGAAGAACAGTGGCATGCAGCAGGTTGAGCAGAATCTGATCGATTTTTTTGCCCGGGAAAAACAGCAGATCCTTCATAACTCCCTGCAACGGCGTATTTGTGACCAGATCAATAGTATCAACATGCAGTTACAGCTTTCTTTAAGTGCTTTGATGTTACCGGAAGCAGAACTGAAACAACGGATTGAGCAGTTTCGTCAATCCCTCCCAGCTGTAGAGCGAGAGAAAGAAGCCGCCAAGGATATTTTATCTGGTGATCTACAACGACTTGTTGAGCGGTTGAATAAAGAAGTTGAGGAAGTTCGCGTGCAAGCCAAAGAAAAAATCATCGGTAAACTGGAAACCCATATTCAGTCAGTTGCCGATACTGAAGAACTGGAACGTCAGGTAAGGGAAACACTGGCGCGCGAGATGCCACTATTTTTTGCTCCGGCAATGCGTAAGGTTGCTGAAATTGTTCGAGCCGAGGCGACTGAATTGCTGACTTTGCACCAGCAACGGAGTAATCGATTAATTGAGCAGGTCAGGCAGATTGCTGCAGAGCTGTTTGATATCCCTTATCATGCTCCTTCTGCAGGTCGTTCCTACACGATGTTTGAAATGTCAGGTTGGAGTCATGATCTGTTTATCTCTGATATGGATCCTTTGGGGCAGCGTTTTTCACGTAAGTTTTTTACTCACAAATTCCGCCATAAAAGAACCGTGAACAGGTTGCGAGAGGGGGGACGTAAATTACTTAATCAGAATGTTGAACAAATCAACTGGGCTTTGCGGCGTGGGCTGGATGCAAACTTTTGCCAGTTTGGAGCGGAGTTGTCTGATCAGTTGGAGAGGACGATTACCGCGATTAGAAAGGCGATGGAAGTTGCCTTGCAAAAGAGTGAATCCCAAGCGTATCAAACAGCTAGCATGGAGATAAAATTAAAACAGACCCAGGGTAAATTGCAGGAAATTCTCAGTCAGATGGACTAGTAAGATCTGGGTGCCTATCTGGGAGGGTATGTGTACAATTTCCAACTTAACCTGATAGGCATCGCTAGCTTTGGTCATGACCCCTATCAGTTGATAGCACACCACTCAATTTTAAGAGCCCGAATGCCATTAAGCGTATTCGGGCTCTTAAAATTTATTCAGACGGTACTTCGGTCGTCGGTTCTTTTTTCTTGGTGGGTGCCCTTCGTGGGCGCCGTTTGGGTTTCTCTTCCGCAACAGCAGTTGTTTCAGAAGCAGATTCTGTTTCAGTCGGAAGAACCACTGGGTTTTTCTTTGTCGCCCTCTGGCGGCGTTGTTTCGGTTTTTCTTCTGTTACTACTTCTTCTGTCGAAATAATTGTAGGTTTATCGGGAGCTTTTTTAGCGACCCTTCTTGGAGCGCGTCGTGGTTTTGGTTTTTCGTCGGCAACTATTTCTGTCGATGTGGCTACCTCAGTCTCAGTCGGCGGTGCTTCTGCGACAGTTTTTACCTCCGGAGCTGTTCCTGCAGTGCTCGCTGAGGCTTCAGTTGTTTTATTTTGTTTTCTCCTGGGGCGTCGTTTAGCTTTTTCTTCTACAGGAGGGGTTGCTACGCCTGTTTCTGTTGCAGTCGCTTCTGGTCCCGGCTTTTCTTCAATTTTGATTTCTGCCGTACTCGTTTCCGATGAGGCGGCGGGTTTTTTTCTACTTCTTCTGCGTGGGCGTGGTTTCGGTTTCTCTTCCAGCGGTTTTTCGCTTTCCTGCTGACTATTGTCTTCCGGTATTGGCTCTGTTTGCTGATTATTTGCAGGTACCCCGAGCTCTGTCTGGGTAGTCTGTTCAATCGGGGAAGACTGCTCCGTTTGGATTTGCTCCGCAGGAGTTGCCTCGTTTTGCTCTTGTTGGTGCTCTTCCACTGCCTCCTGGGTGCTGGCAGCTGGTTTTTTACGCCGTCTGCGGCGGCGTGTTTTTGTTTTTTAATCGGGGGCTTCCCCGGTTTGCTGCGCTACAAAAGGATACCCGGATTAGTTGACACATTTATATTCAGAGATCGGAAGATCACAACTC
>JASJGU010000203.1:0-4963 GCA_033791385.1 Desulfuromusa sp. | reverse complement strand
CCTCTTTCTGCTTTTCAACTTTGAATTCAGCCCCGGATATTGGTGCCACAGCGGATCTGAGCCGGTCGAGAACATCGCGGGAATCTTCTTTTCGATCTTGCCGTTCAATGAAATCAAGAGAGATTTTACTTAAATTTGACTGAGCACTACCACCTCCTCGATCACTCCCTGAAACACCAATTTCCGCAACAACATGACGAATGTCACTTTCTGCAACAGCAAATGCCTCGACTTGACGAGACAATGTATTGCTGGCAGCAAGATTCACCCCTTCTGGAGCCTTGATTTCGACAAAGGCGAGATTCGGTTGCATATCAGGGAAAAGCTCAACTCCATGCCCCAACACTGCGTAAGCAGCACCGATCCCAAACAGCAGCAGAAAAGAGGCAACCACAACAAGTAATCTCTGCTTCAGCGCATATTCAAGGGTGATCGCGTACCACTGAATAATTTTACTCGTTGCTTTATCTTGCTGATTTACTTTTTTACCCAACGCCATAAAATGTCCACAGATTGTCGGGTTAATGACCAAAGCAACAAACAAGGATGCAGACAGGGTGATAATCAGGGTCAATGGCAGGAATTTCATAAATTCGCCCATAATTCCCGGCCAGAAGGTCATCGGGAAAAAGGCGCAGAGTGTTGTTGCGGTTGAACTGATAACGGGCCAACCGACTTCTGCTGCAGCCCTTTTGGCGGCTGCTACTCCCGGGGAACCATCTTGCATGTGCCGATAAATATTTTCGACGATAACAATTGCATTATCGACCAGCATCCCTAATGCCAGAATTAAGCTGAATAAGACCACCATATTGAGAGTAATGCCCAATAATTGCAGCACCGCAAAAGAGAGCAGCATCGAAAAAGGAATCGCAATAGCGACAAATATGGAATTACGCAGGCCAAGGAACATAAACAGGACTAAGACAACCAGAATCAGACCGGTGATAATGTTATTTTCCAGCTCCGAAACCATGCGGCGGATATCTTTTGACTGATTAAAGGTGACCGACAGGTCAATCCCCTGTGGGACGAGTTCATCCGCAGATGCGAGTAAAGCAAAAACCCGATCAGCCACTTCAATAATGTTAGCGCCGGTTCTTTTTTTAATCGCCAGGGAGACACTCTGATTGCCATTGAGGCGTGCATAACTGGTTCGATCTTCAAAAGAATCAACAATCCGGGCAACATCTTTAAAATAAATAACCTGTCCATTCCGTTCAGTCAGAACCAGATTATCAATTTCATCCGGATTAGAAAATTCCCCCGGAATGCGTAGCAGATATTTACCCTGTCCGATATCAATACTGCCACCGGGGATAGTGACATTTTCCTGCCGGATCGCCTGCACAATTTCACTCAGTGAAAGGCGATATGCATAGAGACGATCTGGATCAAATTCAACCCGGATCTCACGTTCGCGACCACCGGTCAAGACAACATCAAGCACTCCAGATATTTCTTCTATCCGCTCTTCCAGCTTCTCCCCAACCGCTTTCAGGATAGTTTCGTCAACATCTCCAGAGACAGCAACCATCAGAATCGGAAACTCTGACAAATTGATTTCCAGCACAGATGGATCATTTTCCAGATCTTTGGGTAAATCCCCTTTGGCCTGATCAACCTTATCCCTGACCCACTGCAGAGCATTATCAATGTTGACATCAGGGACAAATTCTATGGTGATCATCGAAGACCCTTCAGCACTGACTGAACTGATCTTCTCAACATCTTTGAGGCCCTTGAGTTTACGTTCTATCGGGTAAGTGATGAGACTTTCGATGTCATCCGGCGTCACCCCTTCGTAGGGTGTGACCACCAGAACATAAGGAACGGTAATATCGGGAGTTGATTCTCTTGGCAAGACAATATAGCTGTAAATTCCGACAATCAGGATGATCAACATCAGCGCAAAAACCGTGCTACGCCGATCGATTGATGCATTTGAAATCAGCATCGTTTAATTTTCTCCCACTTCAATTTTTGCACCATCTATCAAGAGTTGTTGCCCGGCAACGATAAGAGACTGATTTTCGGACAAGCCATGTTCAACAACCACTCGCTGACCAATAGAACTTCCAAGAATGACATTTACCTTCCGGGCCAGACCGTTTTCGGCAAGAAAAACAATTTTTTCGCCATCCCGATCCATGACTGCAAAGAGAGGCACGGAAATCACCTTCTTTAGTTGTTGTCTGATAAATTTCGCACGAACAATCATTCCAGATCTAAGTGTGGCGGAACTATTATCAATCACAATTTTAGTCCGATAAGTCCGGGTCGTGCTGTTAGCAGAAAAGGCGATTTGATCAATAATTCCAGAGATGGATGTAGAAGGTTGTGTATTGATTGACGCTGGAATAACTTCAACATGCTGTCCTGTTTTAAGAAAAGGGACATCTTTTTCCGGAACATCAGCTATAACTTTAAGTTTATCGACCTGGACCAGTCTTAATAACGGTTTACCTGGATCAACATATTCGCCACGATCAATATAGAGACGATCAACAATGCCGCTCACTGGTGCCCGTGGAAAACTTTTTTCTAACTGCAATTTTGTTGTTTTTAACGCTGCTTTGGCTGCAATTAAGACATTATCCAGATCATCCAACTCCTGTTGACTGATCAATCCTTCAGCTGCCAGCCCCTGATAACGCTTAAGTTTTCGCTCAATAACGGCGACGTTCTGTTGATCTCGATACAAGTAACTTTTGATCGTTTCGGGATCAATTTCCAATAAAATGTCACCAGCCTGAACCGAAGCTCCCTCTTTGAAATGGATCTGTTGAACCGAACCAGCAATTTCAGCGTCCAGAGCCAAGTCTTCCCACGCTTCCAGACTTGCCGGCAGGGTAAAGGTTTCGGTTAAATCCTCCAGGGCAACCCTTTCTATGGTCACCGGCACAACCTTCTCAGGTTTGATCTCTGGCTGAGAAGAACTACCTTCCTGTGGACTGCAAGCTAACAGAAAACAGCAGCTGAAAAAGCCAAAGAAGGTCATTCGAGACAGCGCATTAAATATTTTCAAGGTTTAACTCCTCTGCGTTTTTACTCAGGACAATATTATGCCGCTCAAAAATATTACCCGTGGCAAATTCCATTTTAGCTAGTGCCATATAATATTGAGTGATTGAATCAATTCGATCAATTTTGGCTTCTATCATGGCCTGTTGAAAGAGTATCATCCGAAAAGTATCGGATAGGCCCTCTTCCAGGCGGCGTTGTTCCTGTTTAAAAGTTTTCTTTGCCAATGCTTCAAAATGTTCTGTTATCTTCAACTGTTCTGTTGCATGAGAAACATTTATCTGCTGCTGTAACAATTCACTTTCGATCAAAGATTCAAGGTCTTTCTGTTGATAATGCTCTTTCTTCAGTTGAAGTTCCGCCTGCCGGTATCGAGATTTGGCCGAACGGTTGCCAATAGGCATGGAGAATTCAAGACCGGCACGCACCTGGTATCCATCAGCGTCACCCATACTGCTCAATGAATCCATCCAGTTTCCCGAATATTGACTTGCGAGAGCTGAAGTGCGCTCATGACCAGAAAAACCATTAAGTCCAAGCTGTAAATTCAAGTCCAGTTGCGGCTTGAGCTGGTTGTGTAAATAGTTTTTTTGCAAAACACTACTTTGAATAGAATAATCATTTATTTTCAATTCCAGCCGTTTCTGCTGCGCGGACTCAAAGAGTTTTTTAAAATCAGGGAACTCAGTTGGCTTGATATTAAGATTAAAATCAACCAGGGTCGCCGGTTTAAACTCTTTCGATAATTTGTGATTTAACTGCCGATTTAAATCTTCTTGCAATATATCTCGATTTTGAATTGCCAGAGACAAGCTAAGTTGTCGACCTGCCAGTGATGTTTCTGCTTCTTGAACCTCAGATACTGGAATAGAACCAGCTGCAAAACGCTTTTTGTTTGCCAGATATAGCTCATTGGCCAGGTCGTACGCTTCTTGGCGTAATTGGATGATTTGTGTTTTCGCAGCAAGCTGTCGTGCAACTGATTCCAATTGTAAAATAAGGCTCTGCGCTTGCAACAGATAAGTTAAAGATTCCTGCCGCAGCTGATTTCTGGATATTTCAATGTTTGTTGTGTTGATTGAAGTACCGAGATTTCGTAATAGGGGTTGGTTTAGATCAACCATTAAAGTTGTACGATAGGAAGGATCAAGATTATTATAATAATCATTATCAGAGACTCTTTTAGTATCTAAGAACAGAGAGGCTGTCAGACCGGTTGTAAGTCTTTTGCTGACTCCCAGTTGCGCCGAATAATTTTCTAAATGACTTTCAGAGGAAGAACTGTAACTGGAGTCAAAAGGTGTCGATAGATAGTCGTACCCGGTCGCTGCAAAAAGTTCACTATCAAAAAGTGCTTTTTCAATTTCAATAGTTTCAGTTCTTTGTGGAATATTTATTTTTTCAATCTGTAACCCGAGATTAACTTCCAACCCAAGAACAATCAGATCGCCTATGCTTTGTGGATCTCGTTCGGCAGACTGTGCCACTACCGGCAAAAAACAGAGCAAGAACAAGAGTATCGATGCTATTTCTTTTTTCATCTTGAGATCCCCCCCATGACCTGACTGAACAGCACACGCATTCCATCTTCGACTTCCTGCAGCGAATCGACATAACCGGTATACCAGCCTGCGAGGATTCCAAGATAAAGTGAAAAGAAATGTACTGAGAGATAAAAGAGATCATGGTCGCTAGAAATCTCGCCCCTGCCTTGAGCTTTTCTGAAAAAACCTTCAATAATATCGAAATAGCGCTGATCATGAACCTTGGCTTTTTCATTGACTGCACTTGGGAAAACCATTTCACGAAGCATCTGACGACCAAACTCTCGATTTTTAGTAACAAAAGTGAATTTGATCATAAAAAATTCAACCAGCTGATCAATTAAGGCCTTATCAGCATTATCCGTTCCCTGCAATTGTGCAAATGCCTGATCAAG
>JASJGU010000202.1:0-11754 GCA_033791385.1 Desulfuromusa sp. | reverse complement strand
GGAACTTTTTTGAGTTTTCTCCCCTTGAGTCATGTTCTGGAGCGTACTGCTGGATACCATTCAGTCTTGATGGGCGGCGGACATATCGCTTTTGCCGAGGATGTCAACAAGGTTGTAGAAAATATTGTTGAGGTTAAACCGACAGCGATGATCAGCGTGCCGCGTTTGTTCGAAAAAATCTATTCGCGCATCTACGAAAGTGCCCATCTGCTGAGCCCGCTGAAGCGGCAGATGTTCCACCAGGCCATCGAAGTAGGTCGCGAGTATGTCCAGCAAAAGTACATCAAACATCAGCCAACTGGACTGCTCGGGCTCAAGTATAAAATTTACGACAGACTGGTCTTCCGCAAAATTCGTAATCGGTTCGGCGGAAAGCTGAAATTTTTCATCTGTGGTGGTGCGCCGCTGGACAAAACCATCAATGAATTCATGTGGATCATCGGCATTCCGGTTTTTGAAGGTTATGGTTTAACGGAAACCAGCCCGGCTGTCACCATGAACTGTTTGCAGGAAAATCGTTTTGGTTCTGTGGGTAAAGCTCTGGGTGATGCAGAGTTCAGGTTGGCAGAAGACGGTGAGTTGCTGATCAAAGGATCAATGGTTATGCGCGGTTATTACCGCGATGAAGAGGCCACAGCCGCAGCTTTTGTGGATGGTTGGTTTAAAACTGGCGATATTGCCCGAATTGATGACGAGGGTTACGTTTATATTGTCGATCGAAAAAAAGAGATTATCGTGACCGCCGGGGGGAAAAATATTGCCCCGCAGCCGTTGGAAAATTCACTCAAGCTGGATAAATATATCTCTCAAGCTTATATCTATGGCGATAAAAAGCCCTATCTGGTCGCCCTATTGACACCAAACCTGGAGCGGTTGATAGAATTCGGCCATACCCATCAGATCGATTATTTAGGCGTCGATGACCTGGTTGCAAATCATCAGGTACAGCAACTTTTTGTCGAGCGGATCGAGCAGTTCAATAAGGAGCTTCCTGCTTACGAAACCATCAAGAAATTTGTGGTTTTGCCGCGTGAGTTTTCCACGGAGGGGGGAGAATTAACCCCGACGATGAAACTGAAACGTAAAGTTATTTACGCAATGTATAAAGATAAAATCGAACAACTTTATCTGCACAATGGCCACGGCCAGAGCGCCCAGCCGCAATCGGAAAATGGAGGAAAAAATGAGGCAAATTAATCGTGTTGCCGTACTCGGTGCCGGGGTTATGGGAGCGACAATCGCTGCCCATCTCGCCAATGCTGGTCTGGAAGTTTTATTGCTCGATATCGTCCCGCGTGAGCTGACCAGCCAGGAAGAAGCGCAGGGGCTAAGCTTGGAAAGCCCACAAGTCCGCAACCGGATCGCCAATGCCGGGCTGGCGGGTCTGCTAAAAATGAAACCGGCACCGTTCTACCTCAAACAGTATGCCAGTCAGATCAGCGTTGGCAACTTTGCTGATGACTTGGGAAAACTGAAGGACTGTGACTGGGTAATTGAAGTCGTCATCGAGCATATGCCGATCAAGAAAGACCTGCTGACCAAGGTGCTACCAAATTTGGCCGCAGGAGCTATCTTGTCGACCAATACCAGCGGTCTGTCGGTCAACGAAATGGCTGAGATGCTGCCAGCAGAGGTTCGCAAAAATTTCCTCGTCACCCATTTCTTCAATCCACCACGCTACATGCGCTTGTTGGAAATTGTTCCCAGTCAATACACTGATCCTAAGATTGTCTCTGAATTGGCAGACTTCATCAGCCGGCGTCTGGGCAAGGGGATTGTTTACGCGAAAGATACCCCCAACTTTATCGCTAACCGGATCGGTGTTTTCTCCATCTTCAATGGGGTTAAACACATGCTCGACCTGGAGATGACGGTTGAAGAGGTCGACAGCGTTGCCGGACCAGCGACAGCTAGACCGGGCACAGCGGCCTTCCGTACCAGTGATCTGGTTGGGATTGATACTCTTGTCCATGTCTGCAGAAATACTTATGAATTGCTACCGGATGACGAATGTCGTGAGACGTTTAAAATTCCAGAATTCATGGAGCAGATGGTTGCAAAAGGGCTGCATGGCAATAAAAGCAAGCAGGGGTTTTATAAAAAGGAACAAATTGACGGCAAACGTCAAATTTTTTACTACGATTACAACAGTGGTGAATTCAAGCCAGCTGAAAAACCAAAATTTGCTTCAGTTGTTGCAGTTAAAATGGTTGATGATCCAGCGAAAAAAGTCAAAATGGTCATCAATGGTCAGGATAAAGGTGCAGAATTTGCCTGGCGTTCACTGCGTGACTCCTTAATTTATACGGTCAACCGTATCCCTGAAATTGCTGATGATATTGTTAATATCGATAACGGTATGAAGTGGGGCTTCAATTGGGAAATCGGCCCCTTCGAGATGCTCGACGCGATTGGTGTCCAGAGCTTTGTTAAGCGGGCGGAAAAGGATGGTGTTGACGTTCCGGAAAGTCTGAGAGGGGTAGAAGCTTTCTACCGTTACAATGATGCCGGACAGCAGGAATATTACGATTTTCTGGAAAAGACATATCAGCTGGTACCGCGTAAAGAAGGGCAGATCAATTTACAGATTCTCAAAAAAGCGGCTGGTGTTGTCGAAAAGAATTCCAATTGCTCGCTCATCGATCTTGGCGATGGGGTCTTCGGTTTTGAATTTCATTCCAAGATGAATGCCATCAGTGCCGATATCCTCTCGATGACTCATAAAGCGATCAAACGCGCCGAAGAAGAAGGTGTCGGCCTGGTGATCGGCAATCAGGGAACCAATTTTTCTGTCGGAGCCAACTTGATGTTGCTTGCGGTTGCTCTGGCTGAAGGAGCTTACGAGGATATTGATCTGATTGTTGGTGCATTTCAGAAAGCCACCATGGCGGTTAAATATTCCAAGGTTCCCATTGTTGCGGCACCTTTTGGGATGGCTCTTGGTGGTGGCTGTGAGTTCTCTTTGCATGCCGATGCGATCAACGCTTATGCCGAAACCTACATGGGTTTGGTTGAAATCGGGGTTGGATTACTTCCGGCTGGTGGCGGTACCAAGGAGATGTGCTTACGAGCCGTTGAGCTGGCAAGCCAGTATGATACCGACGTGACCCCCTTTATTTTCAAGAATTTTCAGCAGATCGGCATGGCAAAGGTCTCCATGGGGGCAGCCGAAATGACTGACATGGGCTATCTGCGCAATGGCGATAGTATCAGCATGGATATTGACCGCTTGATTGCCGACGCCAAACAGAAAGTCCTTGCATTGGCGACCAATTATCGCCCGCAAAGGCCTCTGGAAAATATTCCAGCACCGGGGCGAGGTATTGCCGCCAGTATCAAGAGTCAGTTATGGAACATGAAGATGGGCGGTTTTGTCACCGAATACGAAGCTGAAATGGGTGGAATTATTGCCGATGTTATCACTGGTGGAGATGTGCTGCCGGGCACCCCGATCTCAGAAAATTATCTGTTGCAACTGGAGCGGCAGGCGTTTCTTAAGTTGTGTGGCAACAAAAAAACAGCTGAGCGGATTCAGCATATGCTAAAAACAGGGAAGCCGCTGCGGAATTAATTTTAATAAAACAATCCATCTCGCAGGAGAGTCAACGATGAAAACAGCTTATATACTTGCCGCTTATCGTACCCCCGGTTGCCGGGCCAAAAAAGGCAAATTTAAGGATATGCGCCCCGATGATCTCGCCGCTGCAGCGCTTGCAGGGCTGATTGAGCGGACTAAGATTGATCCGATGCGGATTGATGATGTTCTGCTTGGTTGTGCTTTCCCCGAAGGGGAGCAGGGAATGAACGTCGCCCGCATTGCAGCGCTAAAAGCGGGAATCCCTTACCAGGTTCCAGCGCAGACGATCAATCGCTTCTGCTCATCTGGATTGCAGAGCATCGCTCTGGCAGCAGAGCGGATTATGGCTGGGTTTGCTGACTGTATTATTGCTGGTGGTACCGAGTCGATGACCACGGTTCCTATGGGAGGAAATAAGTACAGTGCAAATCCTGGGCTGGTGGCTGAATGGCCCGAGGCGTTTGCCTCCATGGGCATCACGGCAGAACTGGTCGCCGACAAATATCAAATCAATCGATTGGAGCAGGATACCTTTGCTGCTGCCAGTCATAAAAAAGCAGCAGAGGCGATAGCAGCAGGGCGCTTTACCGATGAAATTATCCCGGTTGAGATTGAAAAAACAGTGATCGTTAAAGGGAAAGTTCAAAAATCCACGGAGATCGTTTCCATCGACGACGGCGTGCGCGCTGATACAACAGTTGAGGGTCTGAGCAAACTCAAGCCGGCATTCAAAATGGGTGGTTCTGTTACCGCTGGAACATCATCACAGATGACCGATGGTGCCGCAGCTGCTTTGGTTGTTTCAGAAGATTTTCTCAAAGAAATCGGTGGAGAACCTCTGGCTCGTTTTGTCGCCTTTGCGGTCAAAGGAGTGCCACCAGAAATTATGGGCATCGGGCCGGTTGCAGCGATTCCAGCAGTCCTGAAACTGGCTGCTCTGCAGCAAAGCGATATTGGTCTGATCGAGCTGAACGAAGCTTTTGCCGCACAATCTCTGGCGGTGATCAAAGAGTTGGGATTGAACACGGATATCATCAATGTCAGCGGTGGTGCGATCGCTCTAGGTCACCCTCTTGGTTGTACGGGAGCTAAATTGACGGCAACGTTATTGCACGAAATGCAGCGTCGTGAACTACGCTATGGCATGGTTTCTATGTGTATCGGTGGTGGCATGGGTGCCGCCGGAATTTTCGAAAAATTGTAACCGATAGAGGCGTCCCTACAAATTTGAATGAAGTTTATCAATAAAGATGAGGTGAACACTATGGCTGGAAAAATTATGCAGGGCGGAGAATTTTTGATCGCTGAAACTGACTGTCAGGACATTTTTACACCAGAAGATTTTACTGACGAGCAACGGGCGATTGCTGAGACGACCGAACAGTTTGTCGCAAATGAAATTATGCCACTTGCCGAAGAAATCGAAGAGCAGAAATTCGAATATGTTGTTGAAGGGATGCGCAAATGTGGTGAGCTGGGTCTGTTGATGATGGATGCTCCCGAAGAGGATGGCGGTTTGGAGCTGGATAAAGCCACCAGTATGCTGGTGGGGGAAAAAATCTCCACCAGTGGATCTTTCTCAGTTGCTTTCGCCGCACACACCGGGATCGGTACTCTCCCTTTGATCTACTACGGGACCCCGGAACAGAAGGAAAAATATCTGGAGAAAATCATCACCGGAGAATGGTGTTCCGCCTATTGTCTGACCGAGCCTGGTTCGGGTAGCGATGCCCTTGGAGCACAAGCCTCTGCGATTCTTTCTGATGATGGGAAAAACTACATTCTTAATGGTACCAAGCAGTACATCACCAACGGCGGCTTTGCCGAATTGTTTACCGTTTTTGCCAAAATTGACAAGCAACACTTTACCGCATTTTTGGTGGAAAAAAGTTTTGAAGGCCTGGTTGTCGGCCCTGAAGAGAAAAAAATGGGGATTAAAGGGAGTTCGACAACCCAGATTATTCTCGATAACTGTAAGGTACCGGTCGGCAATGTTCTTGGAGAAATCGGCAAGGGGCACAAGATTGCTTTCAACTCTCTGAATATCGGCCGTTTCAAGCTCGGTGCAGGAGTGACCGGCGCATCAAAAATGGCATTAGCCGAGGGAATTCGCTATGCGAACGAGCGGAAGCAGTTCAATCGCCCGATTTCTTCCTTCGGCGCAATTCAGGAAAAGATTGCCGATTTAACTGCCTCTATTTACACATCCGAGTCGCTGGTTTACCGGTTGGCGGGTCTGCTTGACGACAAACTTGCAACCATCGACAAGGGCGTTGATGACTACTATGATCAGTACTTGAAGGGGATTGAGGAGTATGCCCCCGAGTGTGGTATCTCCAAGGTTTTCTGTAGTGATGTCTTGGCAAAAACAGTCGATGAAGTGGTGCAGATCCATGGTGGTTACGGATTTTGTAGTGAATATCCAGCAGAGCGCTACTATCGAGATGAACGAATTAACCGGATTTTCGAGGGAACCAATGAAATCAACCGGTTGCTGACTTCAGGAATGATCCTGAAACGAGCCATGAAGGGGCAGCTGCCGTTACAGGCGGCGTCGATGAAAGCTTTTGAATCGCTGATGACACCTTCATTTGATGAAGTCGATGAGTCGATTCCGTTTATTGCCGAAAAAACAACCGTACAGAACCTGAAAACGCTGTTCCTGATTCTTTCCGGGGCCGGGGTCCAGAAATATATGGATAAGCTGGGTGACGAACAGGAAATTCTCATGGCAGCTGCAGATGTTGCCATCCAGATTTTCGCCATGGAGAGTGCTGTTCTCCGCGCAGAAAAGATTATTAACACATTGAGCCCTGCCAAACAGGAGCAACTACGGGCTGCGGTCAAGGTCGCTACCTTTAATGCGACCGAAGTTGCTGCCAGTGCAGCAAAAAAAGGTGCCTACATGGTTGAAGAGGGTGACACTTTGACCATGATCCTTTCTGGAGTTCGCCGCTTTACCAAGTACGATGCCACTGGTCTGTTGCAAGCCAAGCGTACATTGGCTGCCGCAGCCAATGAAGCGGAAAAGTATATTTTCTGACTCTGCAATGCTGGGCGGGCGCAGGGACCCGCAACTTTGTAGTAAACTCGGGACTGCCCCCAGCAGCATCGGGGTCTGTCCCAAGAGTTTACGAGCACTAAACAGTGGCGATTCGCACCGCAAAAGCCTGGGACAGCCTCGGTTTTGCTGCCATCTACCCTTGAATTAGCGTCGGGAACCGCCACTGCATTTATTTTATATGTGGATTTCCCCCTGTGGGCTCCCGGATTTTATTTTGGACAATAACCTTATATGACCCCCATTCAACACACCATTAATACCGCATACGTCGTTGGCCCAGTACACTGCTACAGTACTGAAATTGGCGGAGAACTGGTGCTGTTTGATACCGGCCCGCCAACTGAAGAAGCCAGACTGTATCTGCAGGAAAACCTGGATCTCAAACGCCTCAAACACGTCATCATTACTCATTGTCATATCGACCACTATGGGCTGGTCAACTGGTTGGAACAAGAAACCGATGCCATCATTTATTTGCCGTTTCGCGACCACCTGAAAATTGTCCGCCACTCGGAACGTTTAGAACTGCTGTACGGTCTGCTGTTGCAAATTGGCTTTGAGCCCGCTTTTCTGGACCGGTTTAGGGTCAGCATGGATGATGGTACGGTCTTTCCTCCCTTACCGGATAATTTTCAGATTATTGAAGAGTCACTCCCCGAGCGGCTGGGTTTGACAGCACTACCCTGTCCTGGGCATTCCCAAAGTGACATGGTGCTGATTGGTGCAGATTGGGCGATTACTGGTGATGTTATGCTTCAAGGTATCTTTCAAACCCCGCTGTTTGATGTGGATTTGCTGACCGGAGAACGCTTCCGCAACTATGCAGCTTACTGCGAAAGTCTAGCTAAGCTTGTGACCCTGCGGGAGAAACAAATTTTGCCCGGACATCGGCAATCCATCGACAGTGTTGACAGTTGCCTGCTGTTTTATGCCACTAAACTGCTCGAACGGGCAGCACGAATTAAAAAACTGCCGATGACTATGACTGCGGCAGAGATTGTTACGAAACTGTTCAGGGACGATACCAGCCACCCCTTTGTCAGCTATTTAAAGGCTTCTGAAGTTGTTTTTTTGCGCGATTTTCTCGCTGAGCCAGAGCTTCTGCGAAATGTCTTGATTGACATTGGTCTGTTTCCACAGATCGCAGATAAATTTGCTCTTACCATCGCCTGATTTCTTGCGAGCTAACCTCTTAAAAAATAATAAGGTGGCTAAGCAATATACTTGGCAGGTCTGAATGTACAAATAGTCCTTAATTCAACGGTCGATGCGCAATTTTTAACTGAGCAAAAAACAGAAGCTTTAATCCTGGCAACTGGCGGAATACCGGTACTGCCAAATATTCCTGGGGTCGATCTGCCACATGTTGTGCAGGCCTGGGATGTCCTGTCGGGAAAAGTGACCACTGGGCAGCGGGTTGTGATCATCGGCGGTGGTTCCGTCGGAGTCGAAACCGCTTTGTTTCTGACCGAACAGGGGACATTGTCCGGAGAAGAGTTGAAGTTTCTACTGCTCCATCAGGCCGAAACCTCCTCTAAAAAATGGATTGAGATATGAGTAGTGAAACCGGGTTGGTGACGACCTCACAGGATCAGGGAATTTTGCAGATCGGTATTCAACGTCCGGAAAAACTAAATGCCCTGACTCTAGCTATGTACGATGCTATGACCGCCGCTCTGGAATCTGCAGAGGAGGAGGATCAAATTCGCGTGATCCTGCTGCATGGGACAGAGAACTGCTTTACCAGCGGTAATGATCTGCGTGATTTTGCCAGGAATCCCCCAGCGGGAGAAAATAGTCCGGTTTTCCGCTTTTTACGGGCGATCAGTCAGGTTAAAAAACCGTTGATTGCGATGGTCAGTGGTCCGGCAGTTGGTATTGGGACTACTTTGCTGCTCCACTGCGACTTGGTCTATGCTGATGAAACCGCCCGGTTTCAACTCCCATTTGTTAATCTGGGCCTCTGTCCAGAGGCTGCTTCCAGTTATCTACTGCCGAAATTGGTTGGCCATCTGCAAGCCTCGGAAATCTTATTGCTTGGCGAAATGATTGATGTTGAAAGGGCTGTTCAATTGGGACTGGTTAACCGGTCTTTTTCACCGTCTGACTTACTCGAACAGGTTATGGCTAAAGCTGCTCATCTGGCTGCACAACCACCAGCTTCTGTCCGTTTGACGAAATCCCTGCTGAAAGAAAGCCAGGCCCATCAGGTTGCTGAAGTGATGAGGAAAGAAGGAGAATTATTTCTTCGCCAACTGGCCAATCCAGAAGCTCAGGAAGCTATCAATGCCTTTATTGAAGGGCGTAAAGCCGATTTTTTACAATTTTCTTAACCTGTTAGCATAAATTTGGGAGGGTAAAAGTATGCTCCTTTTCAATCCGCACAACGATCAACGCGAACATGCCGATGAAGCCTCCCGACAGCTGGTGGAAAAAACTATCGCCTTTTTTGAAAAAAAGGGTCTGAAGCAGATTAAAGAAGATGATCAGGCGATGCTTTGGTATGACGATTTTCTCGATTTCATCAAAGAGGAACAAGTTTTCGCGACCATGCTCACCCCTTCTGGATATGGTGCGGACGATTCCCGCTGGGACATGGGGCGCATCGGTGAGTTCAACGAAGTCCTAGCTTTTTATGGGCTTTGCTATTGGTATGCCTGGCAGGTTTCCATCCTTGGACTGGGACCGATTTGGATGGGCGACAACGAAGCAATCAAACATCAAACTGCACAATTACTTCAGGAGGGTGGAATCTTCGCCTTTGGCCTGTCGGAAAAAGACCATGGTGCCGACCTCTACTCCAGCGAAGTGATGCTCCATCCACAGCTGGATGGAAGTTATCAGGCTCGTGGTACGAAATATTATATCGGCAATGGCAATTGTGCAGCCCTGGTGTCGACTTTTGGGAAGATTGCCAATACTGGTGAGTATGTGTTTTTCGTTGTTAAAAGTGATCATCCAAACTACGAATGTGTCAAAAAAATAGATACTTCCGGAGTCCGTCAGGCCTACGTTGCCGAATACTGCCTGCACGATTATCCGATTCGTCAGGAAGATATTCTCTCCGTAGGGCCGCTGGCTTGGGATTCATCCTTGAGCACGGTTAATATCGGCAAGTTTGAGCTGGGCTTTGCCGCCATTGGGATTGCGACCCATTGCTTTTACGAAGCCCTCAATCATGCCGCAAAGCGAAGCCTCTACGGTCAATTGGTGACCGATTTCCCCCATGTGCGTAAGACCTTTACCGAAGCCTACGCCCGATTGAATGGAGCCAAGCTGTTTGCTCTGCGGGCCGGCGATTACCTGCGGAGTGCTTCTGATGATGATCGCCGCTATCTTCTGTTTAACCCGATTGTCAAAATGAAGGTGACTTCACAGGGTGAAAAGGTGGTCAATCAGCTGCACGATATTATTGCCGCCAAGGGTTTTGAACAAGATACCTATTTCGAGATGGCGATCCGTGATATTGGCATGCTCCCTAAGCTGGAAGGGACTGAACATGTCAATATGGCGCTGAACGTCAAATTTATTCGCAACTATTTTTTTGATCCAATCGATTATGCGGACATCCCCCGGCGCAAAGATATTGCTGACGACAGCTATCTATTCAGACAGTTCACTGGACGTCTGGCGAAAATTCACTTTCCCGACTATCGTCTCGCTTACCAGGGATTCGATTCGGCCAATGTGGCGATTTTCCGTGAGCAGGTGGAACTGTTTCGACAACTGCTGATAGAGGCGCCGCCAACTCAGGAACAGATGGGGGATATCGATTATATGTTGGCAGCAGGGGAGTTGTTTACCTTGATTGTCTACGCCCAACTGATTCTGGAAAACAGTCGAGTTTATCAGCTTGATGAAAATCTTCTGCAACAAATTTTTGATTTTCTGATCCGTGACTATTCTGAGTTTGCTTTAAAGATGATTCTCAATCACAATAATCTTCCGGAGCAGGAGGGTATTTATCACAGCATGATCAAAAAGCCCGCTCAGGATAAAGTCAGTTTTGCAAGCGTCTGGAAGCAGGTGGGTGAGTTGGAAGATGCTTACCGGATGGCAGAATAAAAGGAGTACCAATGGGACATCACGTCGGCAGCAAAAACAGTATTGTGCCCCTGATCGATCGTTTGAATAAATACCCGGTCGGATTACCCGACAGTGAAAAACTGCGTGAAATTCTGTCGTTGTTGTTTGCTGAGAATGAAGCCTTTATTGCTTCGCGTTTTCCGCTGGAGGAAGCGACCTTAGATGAACTGACGCAAGCAACCGCTATTCCGGGGGTTGACTTGCTTCCGCAGTTGGAACGAATGTGCGACAAAGGTCTGGTGATGGATCTCCCTTACGAGGGGCAAGTCTATTATTTGTTGATGCCCGGCCTGATCGGTTTTTTCGAATTCACGTTTATGAAAAATCGTACCGACCTGCCCAAGGAAAAAATTGCCCGGTTGATGCAGGAATATATGCATGAAAACCCCCGTGAAGGGATGGCCAAGGAATTTTTTGACAGCAAAACACCACTGACTCGTGCCCTGGTCTATGAAGATAAAATCCCGGTTAGTTCCACCGTGACCAGTTATGAAAATGCCCAGGAAATTATCAAGAAAGCCGGATATGGGGCTGTTGGTCTCTGTTATTGCCGGCATAAGAAACACCATCTGGGGGAAGATTGTGCCAAGGGCGCCCCGATGGAGGATATCTGTATCTCTCTTGGCACCGGCGCAAAATTTTTAGTCCGGCGCGGATTTGCCAAGGAGCAGAGCGCAGAGCAGTTGCTCGAGGTTTTGGATCGGGCACGTAAACTCAACTTAACTCATATCACTGATAATATCCGCCAGAAGCCCTCATTTATCTGTAATTGTTGTTCATGTTGTTGCGAACTTCTGGCCGGGGTTCAAGAGGGTTATTATGATGGTATTGCCAAAGCCCCTTTCATTCTTCAGATTGACGAAGAGCGTTGTAATAGTTGTGGACTCTGTATCAGTGCCTGTAATATTGCAGCATTGGAGATCGGAGAAGTAACGCAGTCTGTGCAGCTGCGGGAGCAGGTTTGTCTCGGTTGTGGAGCCTGCATATCCGTCTGTCATCAGGGTGCTCTATCTATGGTCGATAGAAA
>JASJGU010000201.1:0-4084 GCA_033791385.1 Desulfuromusa sp. | reverse complement strand
CTATCCCTTGTGCCTACGGAACCGCTGAAAACATGGTTCATCGCGGCAAGGTGTGTAAGGGGGAGCATGTTTTGGTCACAGGAGCCTCCGGCGGTGTCGGCTCAGCGGTCGTGCAACTGGCAAAACGACGGGGAGCAACTGTGACGGCGATTGCGGCAAAAGCAAAGATGGAACAGGTTCTTTTCATAGGTGCGGATCAGGTTATCGAGCGTGATGAGGATGTCGTTGATAGTCTTGGCGAAAACTCTGTGGATATTGTTATTGACAACGTTGCGGGACCAGCTTTCGGAAGCCTGCTGAAGGCACTGAAGCGGGGTGGAAGATACGTCTCCTCCGGGGCGATCGGAGGTCCGTTAGTGACACTCGACTTGCGTACCTTCTATCTGAAAGATTTGACCTTGATTGGCTGCACGGCATGGGACGAACCTGTTTTCTCAAATCTTCTTTCTTACATCGAGCGCGACGAGTTTCGGCCGCTTGTAGCGAAGATATTTCCGCTCGAACGCATAGCGGATGCGCAACGCGAGTTTCTCGAGAAGAAACATGTTGGCAATTTCGTTTTGATTCCACCTGAGCCATGATATGTCACCCCTGCTTCCATGTTGAGATTTAAGTTAGGGCTTGACGGTACTAACGAATCATAAACAAAGCTTGGTCATGTGGAACTGTATAATAAGGTCTTGAGGGAATCTCCAAACCCGATGGCATAAAAGTGACTCCCAGAGGCACCCAAACAAACTCATTTCCCCTTTATTTCCAATCGATTTCTGACCGACCGAGCGGGAAAGGCATATGGTGCAGACTCACACCGGAGTTGCGCAATATTCGCGCTCGCCGATTGATTGGCCGTCCCCGCAGGGGTCCATGATGGCCCAAAAAGTGGCCCTCTGAGCTTTTTTCGCCAATTCCACGCTCCCCAAAATGGTCCAGAAAACGGCAGCGAAGGTGGTGGAAAGGGTCGGCCCAATTTCCTCTGGACACACACCGCTTATTGGAGTTGCCTCCTTTACCGGCTTTCCTCCCCCGCGCTAGTCGCCCAAGGCCACCACATCTCAATTTTCGAAGAGGTCATCCCAACCTTAGTGAACACCTACGAACTGGTAGGATATGCAGCAAAAAGATGTCTCAGAAGTTTTTCTGCATTGATTTGTAGGCCAGAAAATCGACCAAAGTGAGGATGTCTGGTATATCGCTACTTCCAGTAACGCGATTACCAAAACTTAGCACTTGTGGAACATTATCCAATTTTATTGCTTCAAAAGTCCTTTTATTTCATCAATAAAAACCCCAGATCGATATCGACCCGGGGGTATATTTCACTACTTACTACTTTTGCAAAAGTTCTTTTCCGATTTTTGGAGCTTTACCGCTTACCGGAAAATCCACAAGAGAGACCTCAACACCTGCAAACGGACTGGGGCCTCTCAAAGTGACAGGTGTTGAGATACGGCGTACTCACAATTTTTTAGCCCTGAACCTTCTGGAAAATGTGATTAATGACCTGATTATGTTCATGCTGTGGGCTAAATAGAACCATCTCGGTCTCTTGCTTGGCTTTCATAATACATATTGCTGACAGCCAATCAACCTTTCGATATGTTGCAGTAGCTCTTCAGGTAAATCGATTACTACATCAGCCGTAGATATCTCAACATTCTCACCAAACCCCCAAGCGGCTCCTATGGAAAAAATATTGTTTATTTTGGCTGCATTAATATCGTAATGGGTATCCCCAATCAAAACACTTTTATCTTTCACACAATTGTTCTCGTTTAAGATATATTGTACTAATTCCGGCTTAGGAATCTCCGATGCCCCCCCATAGATTCCTTGAAAGTACTGATCCAACTGAAAGTGTCTAAGCACGTCACAGGCGGTATCTGTCTTTTTTGTTGTCGCAATAAAAAGGCAGTATCCGCATTTAGTTAACTGTAGAAGAACCTCATCAATACCTTCGTATAACTCATTGATCTTATAGCCTACAGTTGTGTAGTCCTCGCGGAAATATCGAACAGCATCTTCTAAAGCAGCGTCATCACTTGTTCCCAGCAAACTACTGAATGAGTCTTTTAAAGGAGGACCGATATAACGGTTCACTTCCGTTCGCAAAATTGCCAAGGAATTCATCTTATTCAATGCATAGTTAAAGGATTGAAAAATCCCGCCACTCGAATCACTGATCGTTCCATCAAGGTCAAATATGACTGTTCTCATGTTCATTTCTTCCAGTAAACGGCAGCAAGTTAAAGACGATTGAGAAGAGGGATTAACTGTGTGTAATCACGGTAGCTAAGCGTGCTGTGCCAGTGCCCGCTGAACATCCCGTACGCTACCCCAAAGGTAAAGATCATCAGAACCAACATTGGGAATAACCATCTTGGCATAAACCGTCGACTTCCGGCCACCCCCATCGCGAGGACTTGTTGTTCGGGACAACTCTGAACACAGCTCAGGCATCCGGTGCATTCCATAGAGCAGATTTGTTGCTTATGAGATACATCTATTGATGCCGGGCAAGCCCGATCACAGTTGCCACAGGAGGTGCACCCATTGACGTTACGGGTGATCCGACACGGACTCAGAAAGCTGAAAAACCCGAGCATGGCGCCGTAGGGGCATAAATAGCGGCACCAGAATTGGCGGATAAAAAAAGATAGAACCACAAGGACTAGGACAATCACGACACTGAGCGTTGAGGGGTTGGTAAAGAAGTGCAGCATCTTAACGTCGCTGATCGCCCAGTAGGGGGTGGATAAAAAACCTTTGAGAGCCTGGGCAGGCATCCCGAACAAAATCAACTTGAGGAAAAAAAACAGCAGCAGGTATTTTGCGCTACGAAGCAAGATATCCAGCCATCGCCAGGGTTTGAACCTGCGTCCAGTCAGTCGTTCTCCGCTACGCCAGAGTAGCTCTGAAAACGTCCCCACGGGGCAGATCCATGAGCAGAAAGACTTTCGCGTTAACAACGCCATTGCAATAAAAGTCAGAAGCAGGATCAGTGCAGCAGGATGTACCGGGTCGATAATGCCGTTAAGAATCCAGTTTTTCAGGCTGACCAGCGCACCGATCGGTAGAAAAGCCTCAACTCCCGGGGGCCTTGAAACAAATGGACTTTCCCCTTGACTGACAAAGTGCGCAACGAAACGGGAGAACTGAAAACCCAGATATAGACACCAGAACAGAAAACCGGCCTGAACCAGATTGCGCCAGAACACCAGATTGTGGCGTAGTTGAATAAGTTGTTTTGCCATAGAATCACTCCTAATTCAGCAACCGTTTTTCACCTGTAAAGCGTGTAATATTGGTTATATTCTGGGTTGGTTATGGCGGAATTGCTATTGCAAAAGTGATTTGCCGATTTTAGGATTGATACCTGGGAGCTCTCAGAGCGCGGTCTTGAATGTCCTAGATATTGTGAGACCCTTTTGGAAACAACTTCTGAAACAAGACAACACGGGGCTGATTTGTTATATATCCTCTGGAAAGAAACAGTCAGTGAGTCGGGCCTGCCGCCAATGCTCCGGCAAAAAGTGGGGGGAGCTCTTTTGGGGGGCCTGTGTCAACTTCGAGCAACTCAATAACAAAGGTCAGCGCTTTGCCCGCCAATGGATGATTGGAATCAAGAGTGACAGTCTCTTCAGTAACGTTATCAATCATAAGCAGCAAGATACTGCCATTACCCTGAGTAACTTCCAGTTGCCCACCTTCGGTCAGTTCGAGGTTTTCAGGCAGATCAGCGCGGTTAATCTCCTCTGTCAGGGCAGGGTTGGGTTCTCCGTACGCCTGATCTGGTTCAATGACGACAGTTTTTGTCTCTCCCTGGGACATGCCGAGGACCGCCGCCTCAAAGCCTTTGACCACCTCTTCCTTGCCGATAATGAATGACAGGGGACTGTCTTCAGGAGACGCATCGAAGATTGTTCCGTTAGCGAGTTTGCCAGTGTATTTAACCGTCACGGTGTTGCTGTGAGCTGCGCGAATCATGGTTACCTCTTTCAATGTGGTCGTCGATTTTGCAGGGAGACAACAGTCAAAAACGGTGAATCCCGTGAGCGCTCTATGCATAACAAGACCGGCTTCATTG
>JASJGU010000200.1:0-3207 GCA_033791385.1 Desulfuromusa sp. | reverse complement strand
ATATTGTATCATCTTCCATGTTTCTGTTTAGTTTGCTTTGGATTGTTCTTTAATTAATGGGACGCGGGGCGACGTTGGGATTAAGAGGGCTGGCCAAATTGTGTGTCTAGGCGGAGAGAAAAAAAAAGCGGCAGGAACTGGATCGCGCCAGCATGGAGGATTATGTTGACGCGCTGATAAAAGTGTTTCTGGGCAGTTGTAAGGAAATAGAGCTATACCTTGACCAAACCCTACAGAAATGAATCCGTTATTTTTTCAGTAACGCCTGGCAGGTGACCATATAGATGGATAACCGTTTGGACTGTTGAAAGCCGCCCGCAAAGTGAGGGGCAGGATGCACAGAATTTCAAAGCCCTGTCCTGCATATGCAATAGTGAGATCGTAGGGCAGACCCTCGGGGCCCCTCCCTCACGGACCCACAATTCAGCTGTCATGCTGAATTATGGGCCCGCCTTGCTGAAAATCCCGTAGCGTCTTTCTATGGCCTGGACGCCTATCATGCTTATAATAGACTTACCGTGTGGTGCGAAAATGGCCCATAGTCCCCTCGCTGCGCTCTCCCCCGTATTCTCGTTGCATCGTCATCACAATGCGTCTCAGAGAAGGACAGCACAGCTCTTTGGACGCGCTTTGGCGCGCCCGAAGGGGGAGTACCATGGAAGGTCCGAGTCAACCCATTGGCTTTTTGGTTTATTTCTATATCGAGCCCCTTTAAACAACACCCATTACCTTAAAAAGGCCTGGCCGCTGCTCGATACAATTCCCTTAATTCCGGCAGGCTCCTGGCTGCGACTTGATCTTGCGGATTGCCTTGAAATGAGGCGCTCCATCATGCGCAAGCTCTTATCCTCAAGACGCACTGCAGCATCGACCCAGGCCGTGGTGATGTTCTCAAGCTCTGCGTAGCTCACCGGGTTGCAATACTGTTTGGCCTGCCGAAAAGCCCGATAACCATTTTGGGCTCGCTCTTCTTTATGGATGTAGTCGAGGACGGCTTGCTCCCCTTGTCCATCCTCAACCAGCACATCGACAATGCCCATCTCGTGCAATTGCTCAGCAGAATAGAGGCATCCGCCAAGAATCATCCGTTCTGCCTGGACTGCGCCGACCTTCCGTGAAAGAAAACTGTAGGCGCCCATACCGGGAAAGAGATTAAACAGAATTTCCGGCATACCCATTTTTGCACTGCGCTCGGCTATGAGCACATCACTTGAAATCGCATATTCCAGACCACCACCCAAGGCATCTCCCTGTACGAGAGTAATGGTTGTAATATCTTTACCAAGATGTGTGTAATGCAGAAACAGCGTGTCGATGCATGAGGTGGCATAATGCATCAGGCCATCTCTGTCCCCATTACGGATGAGTTCGATGAAGAGGTTCAAGTCTCCCCCGAGATTGAAAACACCCGGGACTTTGGATGCCAGCACAATATAGCGCACATCGTAAGGGTATGATCCACTGATCAGTTCACCATACCATTGCTGGATTTCGCTGATTAACGTTGGTGAACAGCATAGACGCGGCTTTGCATGCATATAATACCAGGCAAGTCTGTACTCTTCGTCGTACTCAATCTCCAGTTCCGTGTACATAGAACGGTGCGTGTCGGGGTGTAATTGTTGCACAGCTTGTAGTGTCTGCTTCATGATCCGTAACTCCTCAGTAGTTAAGTGGAGAGCCGTTAATACTGGCTCCATTGTGGTATCTGAATTGATTGGCCCTGTGCATGGCGAATTACATGTTTGTACCACGAATCCTGCAGTTTTCAAAACTTGTAATCACTGCATATTCGGGCCCATCAGTGAACACTGATTCTGGTTCAACGTGAACAGCTGTTCCGGCGGAACCTGAACACCCATTCCGGTTCATTGTGAACACTAAGCCGCTATTTCCGGAATGGGTGTTCCCGAGGCTCAGGAACCCATCTCAACGCATTTTTTATTCATCTGTTTGCTACCCCCTTTCGCTTTTGAGGAAAGGGCGATGGCAACAAGGAGGAACACAATGCGAAAAATCCGTGATATTCTACGATTACGGCTGGCTGGAGGCCTGCCGTTACGACCCTGACATCTATGCCAGTTACCAGCAGTGGACGCCGGAGCGATTGAAGAACCGGGCGAAGGACGCAGGTCCCGATGTGTTGACATGGGTCGATACGCAGCTGACGACAAAAGCACATCCCGAGCAAGCATACCGGGTCTGCCTCGGTCTCCTGAACCTCAGTCGTGCGTATCCAGCCCGGCGGATCAATACCCCCTGCAAAATCGCCAATGTTGAAGGACTGCTGCGTCTGAAACAGATGGAGTCGACCCTGAAAAGCAACCGTTATGCAAGAGTACGCAGCCTTTTTCTATACTATCGGTGAGAAATACGGGCTAGCTGTAAATCGCAGGCGCACCCGGCTTGCTGATGAATATGATTGCAAGCCCGCGGTGAAATCCCCAGACCTTGCGCCAACTTGTTTAAATATTGGGCCTCTGCTTTTGAATCCAGATCAATCGAAGTAAGCGACATAAGATAGACCTGCAGTACCATCCCTTTCGGAATACTGCGAACAAAGGCATCTGCGTCCAGCGGCGCTGACATTTCATCTCGAAGGAATTGTTTTTCCGATTCGGAAATGTCGCCCAGGTTCTCCACGATCCGCTCTTGCTCGGCCTTGTCAATCTGTCCATCGGATTTGGCTGCATTAAGCATTGCCCGCAGCAATACCTCTGCTTGCTGTTCCTGATCAGCAGTGGGATGTAACTGCCCTGCCTGCTGCGGGTCACTCATAAAAGAACCGAGAATATCGCCGATTCCACCACTCTGTTGTGAAGTGCCCCCACCTCCCAGACCGTTAAGCAAAGCACCCAGTCCGCCACCTTGATTGCCGCCCAGCAGTCCACCAAGTGCCTCTTCAATACCACCACCGCCAGCACTTCCGCTTTTATTGCCACCCAGTGCGCCGGCAAGGCCAGCACCGCCGGCACTTCTGCTCTTGCCGCCCGCCATACTCACACTCTTGGCAACCAAACCTGCCAGTATCAACTTGCACAACATATTTGACATACTCATAAGAAATGTCCTTTGCACTTAAAGTAAAGTTAGTTGCGGAAACCTCGATCAGATACTGGTTTCTTACAATATTACCTGAAGCCAGCATCTGGCCACGGCGCTTGAATGTTAAAGTTTGTGTCTTGCAGCCCCAGTTCGTAATCGGGG
>JASJGU010000199.1:0-2725 GCA_033791385.1 Desulfuromusa sp. | reverse complement strand
AAAGTGCAATTTGATTAATGAGAGATTTCAACTATTCATCGCCATAACCCACCGCAGCCATCAGGCAACCGAAGATTGCCAGGCCCGAGACGATGCGAATGTTGCTCCAGCCAAGTGTTTCAAGTGTCATGGGCGCGATGCCGGCAAGTCCTGCCAGCAGGTAACATCCGCCAATGACTGCGAGAGAAATGCCAGCGCGTATCAAGAGTGTTCGAAAAGGATGGCGTGAGGTGGAGCCTGAAGTCATCTGATTCTCCTGACAGCCCGGATGTGTCTTTTCGAACGATGAGCGCGTCGAGTTTGACTATCAGTATGCGATTGATTAATTCTGACCGGAACAGGAATCCGCATCGCGAAATCGGGTGTCCCACCGAAGATGCGCGCTGCCCAACGGGTCAGGAAGTGGCTGATCACATCTGATGTGTTTTCGCCTTTTTGGCGCTTCAGGTATTTCAAAGTAATGTTCACATTAAATTGTTTCATTTGTATAATATTTGTACATTAAATGACTTTAGTGTTTAAATCATAGCACTAATAGTTATACAATAACTATACATAATTAACATTAACACTTTCTTTCGCAGTAAAAAAGGTTAGATCAGGGTAAATGGAAATGACAACTATCCCTCCAAAAGGCATACAACGACCGCCTTTCGCCGAGCAACCCGAAGCGGGTCAGGAATCGGTGTGGGATTATCCGCGTCCACCAAAACTGCTGGCCGATAGTCGCCTGGTGGAGATCAGCAGCGGTGAGCAACTCATTACCCGGTCGGCCAATAATTATCGTGTTTGTGAGACGGCCAGTCCGCCCAGTTTTTATATACCGCCAGATCAAATCGACTGGAGTCTGCTGGAGACCATCGATGGTGGCTCTTACTGTGAGTGGAAAGGACTGGCGAAGTATTGGAGTTTGAAAACAGATCCATCGTTGCCCGTTGCCTGGAGTTATCCGAAGCCAAGGGCATTGTTTATCAAGATTGCAAACTTTGTGTCATTTTATCCCGGCCGCCTGACATGCACGGTAGATAAAGAAGAGGTGCGTGCGCAACCAGGCGGTTTTTACGGCGGCTGGATTACCGATGAGATAGTCGGGCCATTCAAGGGCGAACCGGGTACGGGCCATTGGTAGCATTCATCACATGAAAACATTACGCCTTATCCTGGGAGATCAACTGAGCATGTCGATTTCGTCGCTTGCCGATATCGACAAAAAGACCGATCGGGTGCTGATTGCAGAGGTGCAAGACGAAGCCACTTATGTCCGTCACCATCAGCAGAAACTGGTCCTGGTGTTCTCGGCGATGCGACATTTTGCCAATGAACTTGAAAGCAATGGCGTGCAAGTCGACTACGTGCGCATGGAAAGTGATACAAACTCAGGCTCATTCAGCGGTGAAATCAGCCGCGCACTGCAGCGCCATCCATATGATCGCCTGGTGGTGACAGAGCCGGGGGAGTGGCGGGTTCGCGAGATGATGCAAACCTGGCAAAAAGATTTCGACATAGCCGTTGATATCCGCGAGGACGACCGCTTTCTTTGCTCGCTGGCCGAGTTCAAGCAATGGGCAGAAGGCCTCAAAAGCCTGCGTATGGAGTATTTTTACCGCGACATGCGTCGTAAAACCGGCTGGTTAATGGATGCAGACAAACCGGTCGGTGGCGAATGGAATTATGACAAGCAAAACCGCAAGTCACTGCCCAAGGGTATGACATTTCCCAAGCGTCTTCGGTTTAAAACTGATGACATTACCCGGGATGTCATGCATCTCGTCAAATCACGTTTTGGCAACCATTTTGGGGACCTGGAATCATTTGGCTGGGCTACCACGCGAGAGGATGCCCAGCGTGCATTGACGCACTTTATCGAGCAATGCCTGCCGGACTTTGGCGATTACCAGGATGCCATGAAAAGCGATGAAGACTTCCTTTTTCATGCGCTTCTCTCTCCCTACCTGAATATCGGTTTGCTCGACCCGCGCGAGGTTTGCGAAGCGGCCCTGCAAGCCTTTGAACGTGAGCAGGCACCGCTGGCCGCCGTCGAGGGCTTCATCAGACAGATCATCGGTTGGCGCGAATACATTCGGGGTTTTTATTGGTTGCACATGCCGGAATACAAGGACAGCAACTATCTTGATGCAAAGCGGCCGCTGCCGGATTTTTTCTGGACGGCCAAAACCGATATGAATTGCCTGCGGCAGACCATTGAAACAACGCGGCTTCACGCCTATGCACATCATATACAGCGTCTGATGATCACCGGCAATTTTGCCTTGTTGGCGAGCCTGGCGCCGGCCGAGGTGGAGGAATGGTATTTGTTGGTGTATGCGGATGCGTTTGAGTGGGTCGAACTGCCCAATACGCATGGCATGGCCCTGTTTGCTGACGGTGGAGTATTGGCATCCAAGCCCTATTGTGCATCGGGCGCCTACATCAACCGTATGTCCGACTATTGCTCGGACTGCCGCTTCAGTCCGGGCAAAAAACTCGGCGAAGGCGCATGCCCGTTCAATTACCTTTACTGGAATTTTCTGATCAGCAAACAGAAACAACTCAAATCCAACCCGAGAATGAGCCTGGCTTACCGTAACCTGTTCAACAAAACCGAAGCCGAGATCGATGCCATTGTGCAGCAATCAGAGCAGTTCCTGGAAACCCTGAACCGGGGTGACGTGAAGCCTTGAGAATATTTGCCCTGCCAACCCACCTCATTGATCACTGCGTCATG
>JASJGU010000198.1:0-5984 GCA_033791385.1 Desulfuromusa sp. | reverse complement strand
TCAATAGGGCCTGGAGTAAAAACGCCACCAGCAATGAAATCGTAAAAGAGTCGATCACGACGTAGTGCCAGTACTCCACAAATAAATTCAGCACTGTCAAGTCGACCAGCACAAGCAACAGGTACCGAATGAAAAGCCTTTGACGGTTCGTAATTACGATGGTGTCGGATACCTTCGGTTCGGCCTCTGTCATGTTTTGCTCCTGATTCGCTCTCTATGGGAACGTTTATTTAGGATCATGGCAAGTTTAGGTGATAATTCTGAAGAATCAATTGGCTGTGACGAGAAATTATTACAAATCCTGACTTTTGAGAAACGGACAAAAAAAATATCTCAACGTTCACTCATCATCAGAGACCACTATCACACCATCTTTCACTTCATAATCCATCAATGCGTTTCTCATCATCTTTTCTTCGCTTGTGTGATAATAAGTGCGCTCAATCTGTACAGCGCTTGTACCAGCAAGCTCAGCAACCGACATCAAATCAAGACCGCTGTTAATACGTTGCGTGATAAAATAATGGCGTGTGCTGTAGGGCACTAAATCTCTGTCGCCGATCTCAATACCAGCACGTTCAATAATTTTATCAAAATGGTAACTAATTTGACGTTTCGTCAATTCAGATTTACCGTTGCAGCTAAACACTAGATCGTCGCCGACCATATCTCTCTCGCTCTTTACTCCAGTCCTGTGCATTGCAATGTGAGCTAATTTTGTAAAATACTTACGACGATCTTTTACGATAAATTGTCTCGTCTTGCGTACTTTGCTTGTATTTCCGTGAACAATCAGTCTCATCAAATCAAATTTATCTAGCTTTCTTGCTGCACGTCCTTTGCTTCGTGCAGCGCTATGTTCGGTATCCTCAATTGCACTCCATTTCAGCTGCCGTTGCTCTCCACTACGCAGCCCTGTATTCAATGCCACGCCGAAATAGCACCCTGCCAACGCTTTTGTTGCGTTATTTTTACTTGCTAAGTCCAGCATAGCTTCGCGGATATAATCGTTTAATACAGCGTGAATTTGACGCACTTCGTTATCCGTAAATGTCTGCCGCCTAAACCTAGCAAGTCCCTTATCAACTTTTGGAAGTGTTTTAAAGTCAAACGCCTCAATGTAAACCTCGTCCCTTTTACGCAACCAATTAATCATTGCGTTTATCGTACTCTGTTCGTTCATGACAGTAACTTGGCTTACCTGTATTTTCCGTTTCGTTTTCGTTCGCTCGTAATAATAGTTCTCGCAGTCCGTTCGATCAAGTTCCTTCAACTTCGTATCACGACCGATAAAATCTAACCAATGTCCTAAATGTGTTTTTATCGTCCCAAGCCGCCCCTTTACAATCACACCAGCATCAACATCCTTCTGTCGTTGTTTTATATATTCTTCAACGCCCTGCTTTGCTGTTAGCGAAAAATAGCGTTTACCAGCCATCTGCTGTGCGATCAGCTCGTGATAGTATTTTTTAGCTTTATCAATTGCAGTGCTTCTGTTCTTCGTTTTCAAACTAAATCGGGCGTATTTTCGTTCTTCTGTCAGCCACATACGCATCTGCCAATAATCGCCACGCTTATACACAACAGCATCGTCGAAAATATTAATTTCGTCTTCATCAAACTGCTGCTTTTTCAACGCCATCTTCAGCCCTCCCATTTCGTTTTAAAACGATTTGAGTTGCTACGATTTTTAGTAGTAGAAGTTTTGTGCAACTTTTTGTGTAACTATAAACGACAACGACCAGCAAGAGCAATAGCTTAGCTGGTCGTGTGTCACTTTTGTGTAGATTAAATATCTTTATTTTTCAATTACTTAGACCAGAATTTCTACTCCCACTCAATTGTTGCCGGCGGTTTACTTGAAATATCATAAGTCACGCGATTAATCCCCTTCACTTCATTGATGATCCGATTACTGATACGACCCAGATCTTCATAAGGCATGGGATACCAGCCAGCGGTCATGAAATCCTTAGTTTCAACCGCACGTAAAGCAACCACGTATTCGTAGGTTCGACCGTCACCCATCACACCAACCGACTTCACTGGTAAAAAAACAGCAAATGCCTGGCTGATTTTGTGATAGTGACCACTCTCGTAGAGCTCATCAATATAAATTGCATCGACCCGGCGTAAAATCTCACAATATTCTTCTTTGACTTCGCCAAGGATACGAACACCAAGCCCCGGCCCGGGAAATGGATGACGCCAGACCATCTGGTGAGGCAAACCAAGCTCTTCCCCAATCGCTCTAACCTCATCCTTAAATAATTCCCGAAGCGGCTCCAGAAGTTTCAACTGCATATAATCGGGCAGTCCACCGACATTGTGATGGCTCTTGATATTGTGTGCTTTACCGGTTTTTGCCCCGGCTGACTCTATAACATCAGGATAGATGGTTCCTTGTGCCAGCCAATTGGCATCCTGAATCTTTTTTGATTCTTCTTCAAAAATATCGACAAACAGATTGCCGATAATTTTCCGTTTCTGCTCAGGATCGTTAACGCCGACCAGGGCTGAGTAAAAACGCTGTTGAGCATTAACTCTGGTGACCTTGACTCCCATGTTGCTGTCAAAGGTCGCCATAACTTGATCACCTTCATCAAGCCGCAGCAGACCATTATCAACAAAAACGCAGTGCAGTTGATCACCAATGGCCCGGTGAATCAGTGCCGCAGCAACGGAAGAATCAACCCCACCAGACAATCCAAGAATGACCTGATCACTGCCAACCTGTTCACAAATGCGGGCCACCGCATCTTCGATAATCTGACCGGGAGTCCATTGCCCACGACAGCAGCAGATTTTACGGACAAAGGTATTAATCAGCAGTTCACCATGCGGGGTATGATTGACTTCCGGGTGAAATTGGACACCATAGAGATTACGAGCAACATTCTGAATTGCACAAACCGGTGCATTGGCCGTTCTTGCCACAACCTCAAATCCCTGTGGGATCGTTTCAACGTGATCGCCGTGACTCATCCAGACAGCGCTTGTCCCATCGGTGAAGAAACCATCAAACAGTGGCCCTGGGTTCCCTTGACTGACCAATTCAGCATGCCCGTATTCCCGCTTACCTGCGGGGACAACATCTCCAGCAAAATGTCGGCTCATCAACTGCATACCGTAACAGAGGCCTAGAACCGGCACCCCTAATTCAAACAACTCTTCTGCAATCGCCGGGGCCCCGTCCTCATAGACCGACTTAGGGCCACCAGAGAGAATAATCCCGGTTGGTTGAAACGCTTTGATTTCACTCAGCGCCATATCAAAGGGATGAAGTTCACAGTAGACATGACTTTCACGCACCCGCCTGGCAATCAGCTGGGTATATTGGGAACCGAAATCGAGAATAAGGATCTTATCACTGTGGATATCGGACATATTTCTAAATACCCCGTTCTATGCGATAATTAGGTGATTCCTGAGTAATGGTGACATCGTGGACATGGGACTCACGCAGTCCGGCGTTGGTAATCCGGATAAACTGGGCATTTTGTTGCAGTTCCTTGATTGTTCTACAGCCGGTATAACCCATACCGGAACGCAACCCACCCATTAATTGGTGGATATTGTCGGAGAGGGGACCACGAAAGGGAACCCGACCCTCGATCCCTTCAGGAACCAGCTTGACATCCTGCTCTTCCGCCTGGAAATAGCGATCCTTGCTCCCCTGCTTCATCGCACCCAGGCTCCCCATTCCTCGGTACGATTTGTAGGTACGCCCCTGGTAAAGGATCGTTTCACCTGGTGATTCTTCAGTGCCAGCAAACAGGGAACCGATCATAATAATGTCAGCACCTGCGGCAATCGCTTTTGGCAAATCTCCGGAAAATTTGATGCCACCATCAGCGATCAACGGGATACCAGCATCCCGGGTCACCTTGGCAACCATCTGAATCGCTGAAATTTGTGGTACACCAACCCCGGCAACCACTCGTGTGGTACAGATCGAACCCGGCCCGATACCCACCTTAACCGCATCAACGCCAGCATCAATCAATGCCCTGGCAGCGGTACCCGTCGCAATATTGCCCGCCATCAGTTGAATCTCCGGATAGTTTTTACGCATCTGAGTGATTGTATCGATGACACCCTGACTGTGACCATGTGCCGTATCTACAACCAACAGATCAACACCTGCTGCAACCAATGCGGCGGCACGTTCATCCAGATCAGCACCTACACCAACGGCCGCGCCGGCACGTAAACGCCCCAGGTTATCCTTACAGGCATTAGGATATTTCCGAACCTTCTCGATATCCTTAATGGTAATCAATCCTTTTAAAATATAGTCGTCATCAACAACCAGTAGTTTTTCAATTCGATGTTCGTGTAAATGATATTTAGCCTCTTCCAAAGTTGTCCCGGGAGGGACTGTGACCAGATTCTTCTTGGTCATAACGTCAGCAATCGGTTGATCCAGATTGGTCTCAAAACGCAGATCCCGATTGGTCAAAATCCCGACCAGTTTGCTATTTTTGGTAATTGGCACCCCGGAAATACGATATCTCTTCATCACTGCCAAGGCTTCATAGATCTTCTGATCGGGATCCATAGTGATCGGATCGACAATCATTCCACTTTCCGATTTTTTTACCTGATCAACCTCAATGGCCTGAGATTCGATGCTCATATTTTTATGCACAATGCCCAGCCCGCCCTCACGTGCCATACCAATTGCAGTACGCGATTCAGTAACGGTATCCATGGCCGCAGAGAGCAGGGGAATGTTCAATTTGATTGTTTTTGTCAACTGGGTCGTCAAATCGACTTCTTTCGGCAGAACCTGAGAATGTGCTGGCAACAGCAGAACATCATCAAAAGTCAAACCTAATGGGATTTCAGGATCGTGCATGACTGCTCCTTTAACAACAGAGGGAAGAATATTTAGCTGGTAAATTTAGTCAAAACAAATGACCAAGTCAATCAGTTACGGCGCTTTTCAGTGAAGAAAAACGCCGTATATATTGTTCAATACTTTACTTACCTTGCAACAAGTAAGCTTCGATAAAACCATCCAGGTCACCATCGAGGATCACATCGGTATTCCCAGTCTCGTGTCCAGTCCTATGATCTTTAACCATCCGATACGGATGCAACACGTAAGAACGAATCTGACTGCCCCAACCAATATCCTTTTTATCCTCAGAAAAAGCGGCTGCTTCCTCCTCCTTTTTACGAATTTCCATTTCATAGAGGCGTGCCTTGAGTTGCTTCATCGCTGTGGCACGATTATTATGCTGGGAACGTTGATTCTGGCAGGCAACAACAATACCGCTCGGAATGTGAGTAATGCGGATAGCTGAATCAGTTTTATTGATATGCTGGCCTCCGGCACCGCTGGCACGAAAGGTGTCAACTTTGAGATCTTTATCCTCAACTTCAATTTCGATGGAGTCATCCAGTTCAGGAAAAATAAATACTGAGCAAAAAGAGGTATGGCGGCGAGAGTTAGCGTCAAAGGGAGAGATACGCACCAGACGGTGGATGCCACTTTCTGACTTCAGATAACCGTAGGCATAGTCACCTTCTACGGTCACTGTGGCACTTTTCAGACCAGCATCATCCCCGGGTTGATATTCTGTAAAATCGACCTTAAAACCTTTACGTTCACAATAACGCAGATACATCCGCAGCACCATATCAGCCCAATCCTGAGCCTCAGTGCCACCAGCTCCCGCATTAATACTCAATGTTGCGTTATTGGCATCATGTTCGCCGGACAGCATCCGAGCAAATTCCATCCGATCTATCAGTCTGCTTAAATCAGGGAGTAACGCATTGACTTCGGACAAAGTATCCGCATCTTCCCCCTCTTCGCCCAGTTCAATAAGAACCTGAATATCGTCCAATTGCTGTTTTGTGGAAACACAATCTTCAGCTATATTCTTCAACCGGGTGTGTTCCTTTAAGCGCTCCTGAGCCTGCTCCCCCTGATCCCAAAAATCGGGTTTAGCTATTTCAGCTTCAAGCTCTGA
>JASJGU010000197.1:0-15517 GCA_033791385.1 Desulfuromusa sp. | reverse complement strand
CTGGGCATTAACAGCGCTTGGTGCTGGAGCAGTCTATTTACAACAGGAACCCAGTCGTAAGACACTTGACCTTATGCTCGGTTTTGCCGCCGGCGTTATGATTGCAGCAAGTTTCTGGTCTTTGTTGGCTCCTGCGCTAGTAATGGCTGAAGGAAAAGCTCTACCGCCCTGGTTGGTGGTCGCCTTCGGTTTTCTCTGTGGCGGCGGTTTCTTGCGTCTGATTGATAAATTTCTCCCCCACCTGCATCTGAATTTCCCGATCTCGGAAGCGGAGGGAATTAAAACCAAATGGCCACGCAGCACCCTGATGGTTCTCGCTATCACAATGCACAATATCCCTGAGGGCTTGGCTGTTGGTGTGGCCTTCGGAGCAGTAGGTGCCGGCTTTCCAGAGGCATCCATGGCCGGAGCCGTGGCATTAGCAATGGGCATTGGAATTCAGAATTTTCCTGAAGGACTGGCAGTTTCTGTCCCTTTACGCCGGGATGGCCTGTCGCGGCACCGCAGCTTTATGCTCGGGCAATTTTCCGGTTTTGTTGAGGTTATCGCCGGAGTGGCTGGTGCAGCCCTGGTCCTTATAGCTCAACCTGTTTTGCCATTTGCACTGGCCTTTGCTGCCGGAGCGATGATTTTTGTTGTTGTCGAAGAGGTTATTCCTGAAGCGCAACGGGGGGGGAACACCGATATTGCCACTTTTGGAACCATGATTGGTTTTACTGTAATGATGATGCTGGATGTCGCACTGGGATAATGTTGTAGTAAAAAATCCGCTCAAACAAGCTATTGAAAGACTACGGATCTATCCAGAATGGTGCAAGTTTAATTACTTTTGCACCTCAGCACCAGGAGGAACGTGGCTTTTGAACCACCAGTCTCCGTGTGGGCAAGGAGTTCGGGTGCCTTTTTCAGCTTACTCTTTTGTGGCACGACAAAAGAGTAAGGCGACGAGCGGGGGCGCCACCACGCGGCCTTGTTGGTTGCTTCCGGATTTGCTGCTTTCTCCCTCGCACAGAACCGTGCAGACGGGCTAGAACAAATGATTGCTCAGTGGATCAGCCCATCCAGCTCTTTATCAAAGATTTCCCAGACTTTTTCTGCCAGTTCATCCATAAATTCCGGGTTGGAAATATTGGGAAGCTTAATATTCTGATTTGGATTTTTGGCAACTTCAGCAGGGAGGCAAAATTCTGCCTTTGTGTAACCTTGGCGAAATTCCAGTGCTAATCCACGCATGAAGGAGCGGCGGACAGCGGCCTTAATTTCTTCTGCTTTTATCTCCAGGTCAAAGTCACTCTTCAAACAATCAACGACCATCTGGGTGCCAATTCCTTGGGTGATATCAAAGAACTTACACAGGCCAATCATATCAAAACCGACAATGTGCAGTTTGTCTTCAGTAATGACTTTGACCCAGGAATTGACATCAGACTTTCCTTCGCGAATCAGTGTGCCGTAAGATCCCATCGACATATGCCCACCAGCGATAGCCCAACAATAACCTGGGTTAGTTTCTGGCAGGTAAGCGGCGATTTCGAGTCCTTTGATATGATAAGCGTAGTCGGGTTCACCCGTTTGCTCTGAGAGCCGCATCGAACCTTGAGCAATCCCTGGTAATTTGCCTTCTCCCGCTTGAATGACCAATTCGCGAATTTTCTCGTAATCGCCAAAGGTCGCACCATTGAACAGCGGTTTTTCAGGATGCCGTTCATTGTAGGAAAGGGCATAGGAAACCGTTACGCCGAGGGAAATAGCATCCATGCCGTAGTTGTCGCATAAATGAATCAGGCGACCTGCTTGACCCGCATCATGGATGCCAATATTGGTACTGAGGAGGTTGAGGGGCTCGTAATCAAATTTAGCAATAAAATCCCCCCGGCTCCCATCAGGGTTTTTCTCTGAAATATAGTTGTGACAAGTAATGCCGCAGCGATAGCAGGCGGCTGATTGAATATCGTAGTCTTTTTCCACATTCTCCCGAAAGAGTTTTTCGGGCAAATCATTCCCTTGAGGACGATAGTTATTGATCGGCACGGCATGAAATGCCTGCATCACCTCGTAAGCGGCCCAAGTGCCACCGCCTCCGCCACGCTTAATCGGCTGTAGCCTAGCAGACCCACCATCTTTGATAACTGAGGTATGAACTTTTTTGACTGCATCAGTGATCGGTATGTTCTTATCTTCGCTCTGGGCAACCAGGGCGAGAATATTCTTATAACCCATCATGCTGCCCATACCACCACGGCCGGCAAAGCGCAGTTTGTCATCACCCGATTTCAATTGATTCACTGTCGACAGAGCCACTGAGCCCATCGTAACATTCTGCCAGTTTTCTCCCGCCTGACCGATGGCCGCAAAGTGGGCATCGCCATATTCTTTGTGGAGTGTCATGATTTTTTCGTGGGTGGAAAGACCAAGCAGATGGTCGGCTGGCTTGAGTTCAATTTGTGGTCCATCAGTCGTTTCTTTGATCAAAGCGTAGATTGGAGTTGCTGAACAGTTTTCAAAGATCAATTCATCCAGCCCAGTCCATTTCAACTTGGCACCAAATTTACCACTGCCCGTTGACCACATGGCTGCGGGCAGACCTTTTTTCGATCCTTTGATCGGGCTGTAGCTGGAAAAATAGGTGCGCAAGCCGGTCATGACACTGCTGCCAGTGAGCAGTCCGGTATTGACGATCAGTGGATTTTCAGCGCAATAGGCTGTTTCGATTTTCCGTTCTGCCAACATCTGAAATGATCGCCCAAATCCACCGAGAACATCTTCAAGATTTCTACAAGGAACATCTGCCATGGTCATCGCGCCCGTTTTGAGGTCAACGGTGCAGCGACGGTAGAAGATGAGCTCAGGGTGAGTTGCTGGGTCTGTCGTTTGAATATTCATAGGGAGGCTCCTGCGAAGATATGATTGCCTTACCGCCGTATCCATTCAGATTTTATCAACAAAAACATCGCCATGAAAATCAGGCGTTTAATCCAAGTTTATTTGGAGCATCTTACTGTTCCCCGATGTGAACATGATCCGGCTCAGACTTGATCATCTTCACTGCCCTCTAATGGCTGATCAGCTGGTTTTTGGCCCTCTGCTTTTTGTTGTTTTTCTTGTTGTCTTTTTAGTTTTTCTTCAGCTTTTTTTAACTTATTTGCATTTTTCTCGGCCTTTTTCTGTTGATTTTTCTCTTTGTTCCGCCGGGCATAACTAAGCAGGAGTCCTAAAATCACCCCAATAAGAAGTGCGGAAAGAACCAGCAATGCTTGTGATACAGGATATTCCCATTTAAGGAAATGGATTGGAACGAGGGAACCATTCTGTACGACATAAATAAGCACCGGAATCAGTAATATCAATCCAGCAAACAATTTTGTTTTCATTTTTGCTCTCCTAATTAATCTTCCCTGAAGACACTTGTCTCATGAAGATATAAAGCAAATGCCCACAGTTTGCAGTAAAAATAACTCTGTCGTCAAATTTTAGACAAAAAAATGGGGAACCCTGCCGGTTCCCCAAGATGAACGTAGGAGGTAACGTCCAATAATTTTATGTAGAGGCCGTCTGACGCTGAGCAGGGCGCCAGGTAACCTCGGTTGACTCTTTATTTTTCCAACTTCAGTGCCAGGTAGCGGCTGGCATCACCTTGCCGTACTAGAAGGAGTACCGATTTCTTTTTGCTATCCTCGATCAACTTTTTCACTTGATCGGGGGTTTCTACTTCTTGACGATTCACTTCTTCAATCACACTACCGCGTTGTATCCCGGCTTGCGCTGCTATTGAGCCAGCCTCGACTTCTACTACCAGGACGCCATTGACACCTTTATAGCCAAATTGTTCAGCCAGATCGTTAGTCATTTTCTGCAACTTCATCCCCAATTCAGGAAGTTCATTGCTGCTGACTGGACGACCTTCCGCATCCGACTCCATTTTTCCGATTGCTGCTATTATGTTTTTCTTTTTACTGTCACGAAGAACCAGAAGATCAACTTCCGTTCCCGGACGAGTCATCGCGATTTGATTACGAAACTTAGCAACCTTATCAACCTTGTTACCATTCAGTTGCAGAATGATGTCTCCCTGTTTTAAGCCCGCCTGTTCCGCTGGAGAGTCTTTAATCACCTGGGCAACCAGAATCCCATCACGCTGATCAATATCAAAAGATTCCGCCAGATCTTTGGTCAGATCCTGAATGAGAATACCCAGACGTCCTCGCGTTACACCACCATGCTTGACTAATTGCTGATGAATGTTTTGTGCCATGTTGATCGGAATCGCAAATCCGATCCCCATATAACCACCGCTGCGGCTAAAAATAGCGGTATTCATGCCAACAACTTCACCATCAATATTAACCAACGGCCCACCCGAATTTCCCGGATTAATAGCGGCATCGGTCTGGATAAAATTTTCATAGTCGGTCAGGCCAATACCACTTCGTCCTTTGGCACTGACGATTCCAGCAGTCAATGTGTGGGATAATCCGAAGGGATTACCGAAAGCCAAGACCCAATCACCAACCTCCAGTTTGTTAGAATTACCTAGCGGTAAAAACGGTAGTTTCTCATTGGCGTCGATCTTGATCAGAGCAACATCGGTCGGCGGATCGGTACCAATAATTTTAGCGGTGTACTCACTGCCATCCAGCAGCTGAACCGTTACCTTGTCAGCATTGCCAACCACATGGTTGTTGGTCATGATGTAACCATCAGCTGAAATGATAAATCCTGAGCCCTGGCCAGATTCACGCCGCTTCGGTGCTTTTTTCTGGGGTTGTTGTCGAGGGTTCTGCTGGGGAGGTTGACCGAAAAAACGGCGTAAAAATTCATCCCCAAAAGGATGGCCGCCAAATGGATTGCCAGCCACATTCTGTTGTTTAACTTCTTTTTCTACCTGAATAAAGACAACCGCTGGTCCAACCTGCTTAGCGACACTACGGAAGGCTTTACCTGTTTCACGCAAACTGTCGAGACCAGCAGCCTGCGCACCAGCGGTGTTGATTAACAGCGAACCGTTAAAAAACAATGTCATCAAAATAACAGTTAAAATTAAAAATAAACGCTTAAACATTTCAGGCTTCTCCAGAGTTCATGTTTTATATGGATTTATACTAAGCAAGCAACATGCCAAGTGTTGATGTCGGAAAATCAGGGAGTTAGCGGAACCAGGGTGGGGCAACATGACCCAGCGGGGCAATATGCCCCACATGGGAACGTGCTGATATGATTTTATTCTTTCAACTTGCGGTAGAGGGTTTTACGATCCATCCCTAACAAGCGGGCTGCCAAGGTTTGATTGCCATCCAGTTGCTCAAGAACCTGATGAATATAGCGACGCTCCATCTCATCCAGGGGCAGAATATTCCCCGCATCGACTAAACTGGCAGGTAGCGGAACGGCACCGTTGAGGTTTTTGAGCTGGTCGGGGAAATCCTCAATCGTTAACTGATCGTGACGGGTCAGTGCCAGAGCACGTTCAATCACATTGCGCAGCTCTCGAACATTACCTGGCCAGTTATACGCGAGTAAACATGCCGCGGCAGGCTGTGCGAGGCCGACCACCGATTTGTTAAAACGTTTACTGAGCAGCTTGATAAACTGCAATGCTAACAGCAGAATATCGTTGCCCCGATCACGTAGCGGTGGAAGCTCCAGCTGAATAACGTTGAGGCGGTAAAAGAGATCGCTGCGAAAACGTCCGGCAGCCACCGCATCCGCCAGATCACGATGACTGGCTGCTAGAATTCGGACATCGCATGCTATTTCATTGCTGCCACCCAGCGGACGCACCTTATGATCTTCCAGCACCCGGAGTAGTTTTGGCTGCAAGGTCAGGGGCAACTCGGCAATCTCATCCAACAACAATGTCCCACCTGATGCTTCGACAAACAGCCCCTTGCGATTTTCCCGAGCATCGGTAAAAGCCCCCCGAACATGGCCAAACAATTCGCTTTCGAGGAGATTTTCCGGCAATGCGGCACAGTTGATTGCCACAAAAGGCCCTTCACTACGTTGACTCTGGCGGTGCAGAGCACGGGCAACCAACTCTTTTCCGGTGCCACTTTCACCACTAATAAGGACAGAAGTATCCAGATCAGCAATCCGCATAATTTGTTGCTTAATATTCTGGAACACCGGGCTTTCACCAAGCATCTCATCATCTGACAGCTGGCGCCGGACCTGATTTTTAAGCAAGCGAACCTTTTCTTGCAAATGGCGATGTTCTAAAGCACGGCCCAGTGAAATACTCAACAAGTCCAGATCGACCGGCTTGATAACAAAATCGTAAGCTCCGGCTCGGAGTGCCGCTATTGCCGTTTCCAAGCTGCCGAAGGCGGTCATGATCACCACCGGAAGGTCGGGGCGATTGTCATGAAGTTCCGCACAGAAATCGATCCCACTGACCCCGGGCATGTTCAGATCGCTTAGAACAATATCGATTTCGTGTTGATGCAGCAATTCTCGGGCTTCAGCAACCTTAAGGGCGGTCCAGACCTGGTGACCACGCAGACTGAGATCCTCTTCAAGCAGCTCACACAAGGCTCGATCATCGTCAATTATCAGGATTTTTCCCGGCCGATTGTTTTCTATCACACCAGTTCTCCTCTTGGAATTTCAGGAAGATACACACTAAAACAACTCCCCTCTCCGGGAGTGCTGTTGACCTCAATCCAACCGCCATGTTCTTCGATAATTCCATAAGCGATCGACAAGCCAAGGCCGGTTCCCTGACCAATATCCTTGGTGGTAAAAAACGGATCAAATATTTGCCGCAATGTCTCCGGGTCAATGCCACAGCCCTGATCACAAACTTGCAGGCACACCCAGTTTTTATCCTTGTTCTCAAGGTTCTCTGGTGGCTCAACCTTGAGGGCACTGCAACCTGTCAAGGTGATAGCCCCACCAGCCGACATGGATTGGATGCCGTTCAGGGTCAGGTTAATCAATACCTGTTGCAGTTGACCGGAATCGGCATAAACCAGCAACGGCTGTTCGGCCTCAGCAATCACCAGTTCGACGCCCTGCTCATGAGCTGTCGATTCCAGCAAAGATTGAAGAGCACGTAACACCACATTCAAATCAACCGATTGTTTCCGAGCTTCACCGCGTCGCGCAAAACTGAGTAACTGGCGCATAATTTCAGTCATTCGTTCAGCCTGTTCGCCAATAATTCTGGCTGATCTGGAAATATCCCCAGGCTCCATCCCGGAGTGGCTGATCAGCTTGGCACGACCAGCGATAACGTTCAGGGGCGTCCCTAATTCATGGGCAATTCCAGCGGACAGTTGCCCCAATGTTGCCAGACGCTCGGTATGGCGTAATTTTTCCAGCGCTTCAAATTTTTCTGCATTGGCAAGCTGTTCCGCTTCGCGAGCTTCTGCCAACTGCCCACGCATTCGTTCAATCGTTCCAGAAAACTCGGACAACTCACCGCTGCCAGATATATTGACACTGGCGGTAAAATCCCCGGTTCCAATCCGTTCCGCCTGGGCTCTCAATTTGCGCATCGGCCGATCAATCCAGATACTTCCAAGTGCCGCCATTAACAGCAGGGCAGAACCAATAGACACACCAATCACTATCGCTGAGCGGCGGAGACTTTCTTGAACATAATCATGCATTTCGTCCATCGACTCGGAGAGCTCAATCGCTCCGATCCGGCCATCTTCGGTTAGCAGAGGCAAATAAGTCAGGAGAAAATCCCGGCCGTCAGGTGACCCGGCGAGTAATGCAACCGTCTCTTCTATGAGCAGATCATCGAGTTGCTCGATGGGAACCCGTGGTTGGTACTGCTGTGAAATTTCGCCTTCTATCCAGACCCAGCGCACCAAGGTTTGCGTATGGTTTTGATTCGCTTTTTTCAAAAAAGTCATGGCGACTTCTTCGCCACGCTGCTGCCAGAGTTCTTTTACAATATAGCGCAAACTCTCACCAATATGGCGTGTCTCACGACTGAGGTTTTTTTTCAGCTGTTCCCGTTCTCGCTGGATAGAAAAATAGCTATAAGCCGAAAAGATCAGCGCCATCCCAAGGAGAACAGCAAAAGTTATTTTAACAGTCAAACGCATCGTTTCACTTCTCGGCTAAGCAGTTTAGGTTGCTTCCAATTCTGCGTTGCTCTGATCAGGTTGTCAAGTTGCAGTAGTCTCCTCAGAAAAAACAAAAGCCCGATCAAAACGACCGGGCTTCTATAGCATGACCAGCAAACCATTATAAATCAGATTGAATTATCATCGGCATCGGCATCTTCGACTTTTTTCTTTCCAAACAGACGGGCAACAATAATTCCGATTTCATACAGAACAATGAAAGGGAGGGCAATAGATGCTTGTGAAAAAATGTCTGGGGGGGTCAATATTGCCCCCGTGACAAAAGCCAACAAAAGGGCAAATTTACGATTTTTTGACAGCCATTTATGATCAACAATTCCCAGGCGGGCAAGAAAAAAGATTACGATAGGCAGTTCAAAAACCAGCCCGAAAGCAATTAGCAGACGGGAAGCCATGGTTAAATAAGCCCCCATCGACAGCATCGCGTTTATCCCGCCAACATTAGTTCCATAATTGATCAGAAAAGAAAAAATCGTTGGAAAGACCAGGGTAAAACCGAAATACGTTCCGGTACCGAAACAGAGCGAACTAAAAAAAACAAAGGGGATAGCAAGACGTTTTTCGTGGCCATAGAGAGCGGGGGAGATAAAGGTCCACACTTGCCAGATGATAATTGGAAAGGCTATCACCAATCCGGCCAACGCCGAAACCTTCAAAATGGTAAAAAATGGTTCGGTCGCATTGATAAAAACCAGCGAACTGCCTTCAGGCAACGCTTGTCGGACTGGCGCCGCTATGTATTCAAACAGCTGTTCACCAAAGTTGTAGCAACCCAGAAAAGCAACCAGCCAGGAGCCAGCAGCAATCATCAAGCGTTTGCGCAATTCTCCCAAATGTTCAGATATCGCCATACCGTCAGACATTATGCTTCAGCTCCGCATCTTCGCCAGACGTTTTAGCCGGTTGTGCAGAAACCTCTTCTGTTACCGCCGGGGTCTCTTCCTCATCAGGAGAATCCTCAACTTCAAGGTGGGATAGGGTTTCATCGGCGTTTGTCGGAATCTTTTGTTCTTTCTGAGCGTTGACTTCCTTATTATGGCGCTCATCTTCCGCCTTAATTTCCAAATCAATCGTGCTCTTCAATTCATTGGTTGCACGTTTAAATTCAGCAAACCCTTTGCCCAGGGATCGAGCGAGATCAGGAAGCTTTTTCGGCCCCAGGATGATCAGTGCCAAAGCGGCAATGAGAATCATTTCTGTCATTCCGATTCCAAACATCAATATTTTCCTCTCGTTGTAACATTCTTGCGCTAGATTAATGCTGGTGACTAAAGGAGTATACCTCAAGCGACCATAAAGCTTCTCAATCCGCGAGAATAGACCTACGGGAAATGACTGTCAAGCACTCAGGGGGTGGGTGAAAAGATTGACATATCGGGGGGGTTAGCCTACCATTCGGGCTCATTTTACACCCACAAACAGAGGTGAGTGAGAACCATGGATCAAGAGACGTTACAGCAACAGATCAGACAGTTAGCTGCTGAAAAAGGTGCCCTGCTCATCGCACACAATTATGAGCGTGATGAAATCCAGGAAATTGCTGATATCACAGGTGATTCCCTGGCTTTGTCGATTGAAGCAGAGAAAACTGGCAAGCAGATTATCGTTTTCTGTGGGGTTCACTTTATGGCGGAAAGTGCCGCGATCCTGTCTCCGGAAAAAATCATATTACTGCCACGTGCCGATGCGGGATGCCCAATGGCCGATATGGTGACTGCCGAAGGGTTAAGAGCGCTGAAAAAACAGCACCCGGATGCAACAGTCGTCACCTATGTCAATACAAGTGCCGCGGTAAAAGCCGAAAGCGACATCTGCTGTACCAGCTCAAATGCAATCAGTGTTGCCCGCTCACTCGATGCAAAAAAGCTTCTTCTGGTGCCGGATCGAAATCTGGGTCGTTACATCGCCAAGCATGTTCCAGATAAAGAATGTATCTGCTGGGAAGGCTATTGCCCAATCCATGACCAACTGAAGGTTGAGGAACTCAAACAAGCAAAAGAAGAACATCCCGATGCGCTGTTTATGGTTCACCCTGAATGCCAACCAGAGATACTGGAGCTGGCCGATCACATCTGTTCAACCAGTGGCATGTACGAATTTGCCGCAAAAAATCCGGCAAAAAAGTTCATTGTCGGCACCGAAAATGGAATACTCTGGCGGTTGCGCAAAGACAATCCAGACAAGCAGTTTATCATGCCGAGTCAGGGGATGGTTTGTGCAGATATGAAATTAACCCGACTGGAGGATGTCCTGCGCTGCCTGGAAACTCTGGAGCCCCGGATCACCGTTGCGGAAGATATTCGCATCAAAGCCAAACAGGCTTTGGATAAAATGCTAGCAGTCCCACGAGATTAACGACGTTTGGATAAGTACCTCTTGCAGCCTCAACGTCTAACTATTGAATCGTCGGGGTTGGTTTATCCTTAGGCGTTGATTCTGGAAAACTCTGAGCAATCTTCAGCATTGCCATCTCTACTTCTGTCTTCATTTTAGTAAAACCATCATCACTAAGCTGCAGAGTTGTTTCACTCAACCGCAACACCAGCCCCTCTTTTTCAAACTGCCTGAGTGCTTTAAGTAGTGCAAACTTGATCTTTATTTCATCGGTTGTGTCACCAACCATCTTGGCAAAACGACTTGCCAGCTCAATATTCCTGGCGTTGATCAGTTCTTCCTGGGCAAAAGAAACCTTTGCCTGCTTTACAAATTTACTCAAAAATAGAAAAGTAACTGTTTTCCATAAGTCTTTGTTGTCTGCCGCCACAAAAAATATCCTTTCATTGTAAAGGGTTAAGTCTGCTGTGCTGTGATTTAACACCACTGTCCGATTGATAGTTGAATCAGGTCAATGGGTTATCACGTGGAATGCTTGGAATTCGTTTGAGAAGATCTGCAACCAATGATGGAATGGACTTTTTCTCGAACAAACAAACCCCTCGTCCTTTGGATGAGACTTAAGTATTTTTCCCTGATTGTTCCAAAGGATGTTGATATTATTGCTGTGAGTCAACCAAAAAAAGTGGAGATCGAAGGGAACAAAAATCTGCTACATCAATCAAACCGGCGGTCTTTTTTCTGGCTTAAGCGAAGAAGAACAAGAATGACTTGCAGAAATCAGCAAACTGGTGACCTGCCAGCGTAATCACCAGTTTTATTTGTCTGATGGCTTAAGCAATAATATTTATCTGGTGAAGGAAGGTAAGGTCAGTCTGGGCAAGGTCAATCTGGATGGTGAAGAAATTACTCTTGATGTTCTTGGCCCAGGTGAGATTTGTGGCGATCTTGTTATTCCCAAATCTTGACCCTCTTCGGCAATAATTCTGATTGCTATTGATCGACGGCTTGATAGCTCTTTTCTTTGCATAAAATAAAAAATTTCTGAGATTGTCACCCGGCTTACATTCCTGCGGCATCCTTTTCTTTAGTATGAATTCTAAGCTGAGTAAAAGTAGTCATCTTTTGGTGACGTGCTGTAACGTTTCTGGAGCCCGGCAACATCAACTACCCTGCGGCAGCTACTATCCATGTCTGGATTTTTACCGGCTTAGTTAAATAACTCTGTTGTGAATTGACTCTAAATTTACAATTCCATGTGAACTTTAACTAAAAGGAGCAAAATAATGAAGAAAATTAAAATCTGGGGGATTCTGTTAGTTATGGCTTTTGCACTATCAGCTTGTGCGACACCACACATGGTTAAGTGCCCTGAGTGCGGACATACCTTTGATGCTCAAAAACACAAAGTTGATACCGGACATTAATCTTACCCATGATCCACAAAGGATCTTCATCAGTAACAAGGTGAAGGTCCTTTGCTGGCCAGCAATTGATTGTAATGCTTGACCTCTCAAGTCTAAGATTCTAGCTGTTCAGTTTCGAGTATATTGATCGTCAATTGCTCTGCCCCGAATTCTCTGGCATCTTAATTCTTACCAGACTATCTTTAGCTCCGTTTGCATTCTTACCCTCGGAGTTTCCTTTGACTGAAGATACACGCCGAATATTACCGACCATCAGCCTGATCATAGCCATGTTGCTCTGGGCAAGTTCCTTCGTTTCCCTGAAGCTGGCTTTTCAGGGCTATCACCCGATGCAGGTTATTTTTGGGCGGATGTTTATTGCCAGCCTCTGTTTTGTAGTATTTATCCCTGCATTCCTTAAAATAACCTGGCGCCGGCGCGATCTTAAATACTTTTTAATTATGGGAGCCTGCGAGCCTTGCCTGTATTTTATTTTTGAAGCTAAGGCTCTGGAGCTTACCAGTGCCTCCCAGGCAGGAATGATTACAGCTATGCTCCCGTTACTGGTAGCAATTCTGGCTTGGAGTTGGTTGAAAGAGAGTATCAGCCGTCAAACGCTGGCCGGGTTCAGCATGGCAATTATTGGTGCCTGTTGGCTAAGTCTGGCGAGTGAAACCCACATAAATGCACCTAACCCTTTGCTGGGGAATTTTTTTGAATTTTTGGCGATGGTTTTTGCCGCTGGTTATACCGTCTCTCTAAAACATCTGACCAATAATTACCCGCCGCTGTTTCTGACTGCTTTTCAAGCATTTATCGGCAGTCTGTTCTTTTTCCCCTTTCTGTTTCTCCCCGGTGTCGAGTGGCCTATCACCTGGGATACAATTCCGGCGCTGGCAGTGATTTATCTGGGAACCATGATCACTTTCGGTGCCTACGGCTGTTATAATTATGGCGTCAGTCGCATTCCCGCCAGCCGTGCTGCAGGATACGTGAACCTGATTCCGGTCTTTAGTGTCATTCTGGGAATGATTATTCTGGGTGATAAGCTGAACATGTCACAGTGGCTGGCCTGCGGATTGGTTTTCTGCGGGGTCTGGCTGAGTAGCAGAAAAGCTAAAGCATCCGTACAAAGAACCAACTAAAAAGAGAGTCTATGATGAACTACGCCCTCGAACCGATTGCCATCATCCACACTCCATTTAAGGAAAAATTTGCCACCCCGCGCCAACCGGGTTTGGCCCCATCCGTTCGTGCTCGGATTGATTTCTATCCTGATTTTGCCTCTCCAGAAGCGGTTCGTTGCTTGGAGGATTTCAGTCACATCTGGTTGATTTTCATGTTTCATCAGAATTGGCAAAAAGGCTGGAAACCGACAGTTCGCCCACCCCGTTTAGGTGGGAACCAGCGGGTAGGAGTCTACGCTTCCCGATCACCGTTTCGACCCAATCCAATTGGCCTTTCAGCGGTCAAGTTACTGTCAATCAATATTGATAAAGGAACCGTTTCACTGGAAGTGCAGGGTGCAGACCTGATCAATGGCACTCCGATTTTCGATATCAAGCCCTATATTCCCTATGGAGATAGTCTCCCGGGTGCAACTGGCGGCTTTGCCGCTGAAGCACCAATCCCTTTGCTTCAGGTTCAATTTACTGCTACTGCATGGCAACAACTGAACCATTACAGAACCGTGTCGCCCGGTCTGGAAACCCTGATCAGGGAAGCTCTATGTCTTGACCCGCGCCCGTCCTATCGGCGCAGACAGGAAGATTTGCAGGAATATGGGGTGTTACTCGATCATTATAATATCCACTGGCATGTGCTAGGAAGCAAAGTTGTTGTCTCAGATATAGAACAGGGCGAATAACCGGGGAAGGGCGCGAACTCTTTAATTCGCGACATATTCATCGTCACTGTCCTTTTTTCCACTGGCTTTCGACAACAACATGCAAGCCAACTGGGAGAAAAGCCTAAAAACTAAAAAGGGACTCACAGTTCAATGCCGTAAGCCCCTGTATTTTGTGGCTCCCCAAGCAAGACGATTCTGGGCAATGGGGCGTTATCTTTAAACTCTAAGTGTCTACCGCATTTTCCAAAACTTACTATTTTTGCATATTGGCTAGAGTCCTTCAAAACTCTCCGTCAAAAGTGAAAGCCTGATTATTGACAAAACGAAATGTAACTTAAATCCTAAGGTGAAGTAAGGCGCTTAAGGGGGCATGCCTCAATCATCGATAAATGTTGAGACATGTCCCTTTCTCTTGCTCAGAGAATGGTTTTGATTCTCGAGTGGAGGCATGAGGTCTTTGGAAGATAGTTATCGAACCACCTGAAATCCTCGTCGTGACCAGTCAGAGATCCCGTAACGCAGGTTGTATATTTTTTTGAAACCGTTTTCAATTAACAAACGAGAAGCAACAGTACTACGATTGCCAGTAGCACAGTAAATCAAGATATCCTGATTTTTGTACTCTGCTAACTTTTGCATATTCTGTTGAAGAACCTGAACGGGCAGAAGATTTGCCCCCTGAATATAACCTTGCTGAAATTCTCCAAGAGTTCTGACATCTATAATGAGTGGGTTGGTATTCTGTAAAACTTCGGCCGCCTGCTCGGCACTCAACTCAGTGTAAGAAGCCGCTGTATATTCAATGACTTTGATGGTTCCTTCGGCGATTCCTGCGGTAAAGTTATAGGTGCCCGAACTTTTCATCTTTATATAAGCCTGCTCGCCTTCTTTCACCGGGAAAGTCTTCTCAACTTTCAATTCGGGGATCGTGATGGTGAAACGCTTGAGTCCACTAAGTAATGGCTGAACATAGTCGCCACGATAGATGACAAAATCATTGGTTTGTCCTGGCACCAGAGTCAGAAGGCGAAGGCCACCTACAATTTCGCCGGACATTTGTGGTTCACTCACTGCTTGAGCGATTGCGCTTTGGACAAAAACGCAGCTCAATAGTGCTGCCAGCAATAGCCTGAATAATTTCAGTTTCATCGTGTCTCCTGATAAGTTCAGTGTGGTTGGATGGTCTGTTTACTGCTACTTAGTGAAGCGGAAAATTTCCTACATAGATCCGGGCATTTAGAAAGATCACAATTTTCTGACCCTATTTCCGGATCAAGAAAAAAGCCCTTCGTTGATTACCGTAATAGTAACATATGCGCTTTTCCACGCAAGCTTTTACCCAGATTGTGGCTATTGACGGGCAGCTTGCAAAAGTTTTCTCAGGAAAGAGGATTGCTTTTTTTTGCGATTCAGTCGGAATTTTCACCAGCTCATAGGTATTAACAGGTGAAATCTTGGAGCACTCCAGATTAGGAAATCCCCATACTCAAGCTGCGGTTATAAAATCTTAGCATTTAAGGGAATTGCACCGAGGAAGGGTCAATTTTCATCTTCAAAAGTAAATTGCTGATATTTGGAAGGCCAATTTTTCGATCAAATGTCCTATCAAAGTGGCAAATTTCTCACTGTGTAACGACGTCATTTTCGGATGTTACTACTTTTAAAAAAAAAGATGATTGCTCCGTAACTTATCTTCAAAAGTTAAATATCGATTATTGAGACTAAAAAGCGGAGCCATTGCTGACCCCGCTGCGGATGTTATTTTGTCGAACTACTGCTGCGCTTCGTTACGTTTTTACACCTTAGAAACTCTAGGGAGTTGCGTAAAT
>JASJGU010000196.1:0-3984 GCA_033791385.1 Desulfuromusa sp. | reverse complement strand
GGGGGGGGTGTCAAGTAGTTCATACGGTCAGAGGATACAATCGCCGTCACTTAGAAGGCGTCCCCCGCATATCTTGCCGTAGCGCTCGAATCGACATCGCTCACCGCTCGGGAAGACTGGGAGGGAAGGTATTACCTCGTTACCCTTTCGCGGGTTTCTCGTCTGTCCAGCAGGATATCCGTGCCAGGCTCCATTTCCCGAGCGGCCGATCATGGTCGAAAACGGACGCCGGATGCTTCTTCAAGCAAATGCAGCATTACAATCCAGATGCACGCGACGGCATACAGCTGGGATATCTCCAACTCACCACCATGTTTGGGAAGGTCTGCATAACTAAGATGATCTCAATATATCCCCACCCGACCGATTTATCAGATATGTTCAATGACTGGTGTGTAATCACCACCAACCCTGAATTCCGAACAACCACAAGATGTGGGGGTGCATGGAATTAGTCATATTTCCAGAGACTGGCAAGGAAACACAGATCAGAAATCAGTCAATTTTTGGGGCTGATTCCATTGTATATCAAAGGTTTATTCTGAACTGATATAGTCTCATCTTTAATCCAAATTTTTTCTGTTCTAAGAGTTTGCCGCCAAATTTAATAGTTGATAGAAATTTGCTATTTTTGTCCAAACAAGGGGTACTATCAGGACGTCAATTAACATTCCCATATGGAACAATAACGAAGCGTATATCGAATATTAATGTTAGGGTTTGCAACCAACAATTCAAAAAAATAGTGCTAATATAGGCTTCCAGGATGTTCCACTAGAAGCAAGAATTAAAATTGCTATTAATGATATTGCCTATGATGGCAGTTTGTACCTTGTGCCAAGAAAAAAAAGTTATCTTAAAATTGTGGAAATTTGAAATCAGATCTTAAAGTATAAGTTGTTTGTTAACCATTTAGTACTGCAACAGTAATTTTACATAGTAGATATAATTATGTTTTTTGTAGTGAAGATAACTTACACTTCTAGATTTGACCATATGTGATGTACTATTTTTATAAGAATGTTTTTGGATAGCGATATCGGCGAAGAAAGATAATGCTCGATCAGTTTATAAAAAAGCAAATTATTTAATTTTTTTTCCAAATTAGTGAAAAGGAGATAGTGATGTTAACAGAAGCCTTACTATCGACTGTTACAGAGAAGATTTTTGGCTTCCTTCTTGAGAATAGTGGTTTGACAGACAAGGTGATAAGATGGCTGGGCCGTGACTCTCAACAGTTGGCTTTCAAAATTGCCCTGACAAAAACTTATACTGCCTTTTCTGAAAAGCACCCCGAATGGGTAGGGTCACTTTTTGATGAGCACTTCATAACTCATAAAGCCTCCCCCATTTTAGCCTTGTGCGTGCAACGTGCAAGTCGGGCTCGATCAGAGGATCTGGCTAAAGCTTGGGCTGATCAGTTCGGTGGCCAGGATAATGCTCAAAGCGAACTAATCGCCACCGACTTTCTAAGAATATTCAACGCTGAACTACGCAAGCAGATCGAGTTTCAGCCGCTCTTCGACAGCCGCGCTTTAGATGCTATCGCCGAAACAAGCGAGTATACTGCTCAGACTATCGCTACGTTGCAAGCAGAGTTGAGCCAATCGCTCGAGGCAGCACGATCCATCATTACTGAAAGCGAGCGTAGTATTGCAGTAGATAGAATCATCGACAGCACAGTTATTACCGGAGATTTGATCTTCCAACGCTTCAACGAGGCATCCGTGCCCATTTCTAAGCATATCAAAATCAAAGCGTTTCAGACAATGGTCAAGGAACGCACCAAGCGGTTTGTTGGCCGCGAGTTTGTCTTCCAAACCATTGATGATCTATTGGTAAATCCTGACTTCCCTTCTGGGTACATTGTCATCAGTGGTGAGCCAGGAATTGGCAAAACGGCCTTAATTGCAGAGATGGTCAACCGGTATGGCTATGTACACCATTTCAACAGCGCCCCACAGAACATTCGGTATACTCGTGATTTCCTGAAAAACGTTTGCGCCCAATTGATCGTGCGGTATGACCTGAAACACTACATGCTCCCTTCAGAGGTAGGGAGGCACAGTGGTTTCCTATCACAACTGCTTTCAGAGGCAATAGAAAAGGCAGATATCGCATCCGTGGTCATTCTGATTGACGCCTTAGACGAAGTCGATTATATTGACCTGCCCTTAGGTGTAAACATCCTGTACCTTCCCCCGGCATTGCCTGATAACGTTTATTTTGTGGTTTCCACGCGCGCCCAAAAAGACATTCGCTTGGTCGTTGATAGGCGCAAGAACATCTATATATCTGATGACGATCCCTTCAACCTAGAAGATGTGAAGCAGTATATTCGTAACTTTTTAAACGAATATCGCGCAAAGATAAATCATAGGATTGAGAAGAGTGGCGTGGAAGAGGACGAGTTCATGGAAGTGATAACTGAGAAAAGCGAAGGGAACTTTATGTACCTTGTCTACGTACTGAGAGACATCAGGGATGGGAAGCTGACAACCGAGAATATCGACGACATCCGCAATCTACCACAAGGTCTACAGGACTACTATAAACGCCATTGGTACGCGATGAGGGTACAAAACGAGGAGCAGTTCGATAGGTATCAAGAGCCGGTAGTCTGCATATTAGCCGCAGTTCAAGAGCCGGTGACCATTGCGGATTTGCAAGGGTGGACAGAACTTGAGCCAAAGCGCATCAAATGGGTAATAGACGAGTGGATAGAGTTTTTGAACGTGGATGAAACAGAGGCTGAGCCCCTATACCGTATCTATCACGCTAGCTTCCAAGATTTTCTCAAGAAAGAGGTTGAAATTGCAAAGTACCATGACAAGATTGCTGAAAGAGCTTTGGCCAAGATCCCAGGACTCTGCAATGACTGTAAAACATAGTGACCAAGTCGTACATCTTACTGAATATGAACTGCGTCACCTTGCTGAGCACCTGGAAGCTTCAGGGCGGGTCGAGGAGTTACACCGCCTACTTGCATTAGAGACCAGCGAACAACAAAATTTATGGTATGAAGAAAAAAATGCATTTGGTGATGCTGCGGGCTTCGTGGCTGATGTTGTTCGGGCATGGCAGCTAGCAGATAAAACGTACTGCAAACATAATGATGAACTGTCCGGTCGAATCATTGGGTTGCAGATCCGCTATGCTTTGATCCTCGCCTCTATCAACAGTTTCGCAATTAATGTGCCAGCCGAACTCGTTCCAAGTTTGGTGGTAAATGGAATTTGGATTCCTGAACAAGCTCTTGCTTATGTTCATCAGATACCACATTTGAACCAACAGTCGGCTACGCTTATAGAGTTGGCCCCTCACTTGCCACAATCATTAGTGATAGAAGAAATCACCAGGGTGTATGGGATTTCGGATGAAAAACTTCGAGTTAAAACCCTGTCTGGATTGATACCTTGTTTACCTGACAATCAATATTACTCAGCTTTGGAAGAATTGCTCTCAATATTACAACAATCTTCAGATGATGCTCTGCAAAGAGATGTGCTGGAACGTTTAGCGCCTAACCTGCCGAAAACATACTTGGAGCAAGCATTAGCAATAGCTAGGGGAATCGATACATTGGGCATTCGGATGGAAGCTTTAAGGAGTATTGCGCCTTACTTGCCCGAGCCTGAGCGTTCCCAAGTTTGGAAGGAAGCATTAGCAGATTGGGATGCGCTCAGCAATTCAAAATACCGTACAGATACCATAGCCGAACTAGCACCTCACTTACCCTCTCCTCTATTGAAAAATTCGCTGAGAAAAGCAAAAAAGATTCTGGATAATGATTGGTGGAAGAAAGTGTTTGCTGAAATTTCTCCTTTTTTGTCACCGCCACGCCTGCAGGAAGCATTAATTGATGCCAGAGAAATCAGGAGTCATTCATTGCGGGCAGAAGCTTTAATTGCATTAGCTCCACACCTACCTGAGAGAGAGCGGCTTTCCGTTTTGAAAAATACATTAGTAGCCGTGAAGAAAATC
>JASJGU010000195.1:0-9900 GCA_033791385.1 Desulfuromusa sp. | reverse complement strand
TCCGACCTTCGGGTTATGAGCCCGACGAGCTACCAGACTGCTCCATCCCGCGACATGAGCACTGGAAAATAGACTTCCAATATGGAAATGTCAAGCGAAAAATCCAACCTAAGCAACCCTAAAGAAGCCCTACTGCCGAGTAATAAAACCTTTAAGTTGTTCCTTCCGTTCCAATAATTCTTGTGCCGATTTGGCAGCAGCCGAATCTGCAAAGGGGCCAATCCGAACCCGATACCAGAGCCCCTTCTTGCCTAGATCAGCCTCAACAACGAATGCCGGATAATCCTTGTCTACCATTTTTTTCTTTAAGGCAATAGCATCTCCTGCTGCACCAAAAGACCCTATTTGTACTGCGTGACTACCATTTGAAGTAACCTTCGGCATCTCCGATTCAGATGTTCCGGAGCTTGCCGCCGCTAGCTCATTCTGCGTTACTTCCTCAACACCCTTCGTTGCCTTTTTCACAATCGGCCGATCCGGCAGGTCGATGGGTGGCTGAATTGCTGCCACAACCTCTTTTTCTTCAACTGGAGCCAGGTTAATACCACTGCCAAGCGGAGCGGTCTCTTTTGCCAGATTATCGTAAAAACTCAATTTCGTTTCTTCGGCTACGGGTTCAACTGCCGACTCTCCAACCACCTTTCCCGTGGCCGGAATAGCGATCGGTGCAGCAACTGGAGCTGGGGCCTGGGCAACCAGCACCCTTTCAGACTGTTGATGCTTTTGCGCCAGATCCCGTTCGGCACCCCGCCGACCGACAATCACGCCGAGAGTAAAACTGGCCAGGGAAACCACCAGTACCAGCACTAAGAGGATAACTGCCTGGCGTTTCTCCATCCGCCGCTGAGTCCTTGTTTTTGACGTACCTTTCATTTTTTCCCCTTTTTCCACATGATGCACTCGCAAAAAATCAAATGGCTAAGCCATCCTACATTCGTTCTGGAGCCGAGAGACCTAGTAATTGCAGAGCATTTGCCAAAACCGTACGCACAGCATTCACCAGAAAGAGTCGAGCCTGGGTTGTTGCTGGATCTTCAACCAACACTCGATGCCGATTATAGTAACTGTGAAACTGTGCAGCGAGTTCCTGAAGATAAAAAATGATCCGATGCGGTTCATAATTGAGGGCAGCGCCGACAACAGTTTCAGGAAAACGGGCCAACTGCTTCACCAACGCCAGCTCTTCAGTCAGTTCCAAACGGCTATAGTCAACTGAAGTTGACGATGGTTGTTCTAAACCTATCTCTGCAGCATTGCGATTAATACTGCAAATCCGTGCGTGGGCATATTGAACATAGTATACCGGATTATCACTATTCTGCTGCTTAGCCAATTCCAGGTCAAAATCTAGCTGGCTATCACAACGGCGCATCAGAAAAAAGAAGCGACAAGCATCGCGGCCGACTTCTTCAATAACCTCTTTCAAGGTGATAAAGTTTCCAGACCTTTTCCCCATAATATACGGCTTACCATCACGCAACAGATTAACCATCTGGATCAGCAGCACCTCCAGATCTTCCGGTAGATGTCCCAGTCCGGCCAACATAGCCTTCATGCGTGGGATATAACCGTGATGATCAGCACCCCAAACATCGATAACCCGATCAAACCCCCGGTCAAATTTTTCCATGTGATAAGCGACATCCGAGGCAAAATAGGTAAAACTGCCGTCCGACTTGATCAAGACCCGATCTTTGTCATCACCAAAATCAGTGGTGCGCAGCCAGAGGGCGTCATCCTGCTCAAAGGACAGTCCCTTCTCCTTCAGCTTAGCCAGTTCCTGCTTTACCATTCCCTGATCGTAGAGACTCTTTTCACTGTACCAATGATCAAATTGAATGCCGAATATCTCAAGATCAGCCTCAATCCATTGCAGGATCTCTCCGACACCAAAGCGTGCGCAGGTTTCGATCGCTTCAACTTCGGGGACATCGATCAGCTCTCCCCTCTCGGAACGATACTTGGCCGCCAACTCGACGACATACCCAGCCTGATAACCATCCTCAGGAAACTCGATGGTTTCACCCTGCAGTTCTCGTAGTCGCAGCAGAATCGAACGACCCAAAGTCAGAACCTGATTGCCGGCATCGTTGACATAATATTCGCGCTGAACATCAAAACCAGCCGCTTGCAACACGGCAGCCAAGGCATCGCCAACCACCGCACCACGACCATGACCAATGTGCAATGGTCCGGTCGGATTGGCACTGACAAACTCGACCTGAATTTTTGTCCCGGCACCAATTTGACTGCGACCATATTTGTCGCCCTGTTCCATAACCTGATCGAGAACTTCGTACCAGCAGGTGGCTGCCAGACGAAAATTAATGAATCCCGGCCCGGCAATTTCGATATTGTCGCACAAGGGGTTCCCTTGTAGCGCAGCAACCAGAGCTTCGGCAATTTTCCGGGGTGCTTTGCGTTCCGGTTTTGCCAGAGTCATCGCTAGGTTGGTAGAAAAATCACCATGATCATGATTCTTAGGGATTTCCAACTGCACTTCATCCGGAAACTCCCCGGAGGTCAAGGAGCCGTCCACGTAGCAGTGTTTCAAAGCTGCTTTAATTGCCAGCCGTAATTGGTCTTTCATCCTTTTTACTGCCTCTTTTCTTCAACATCGTCAACGGTACTATCAGGGAGATGGTAAATCAACTCTCCCTCACGGACCATTCCAAGTTTCGTCCGGGCCAGTTGCTCCCAATAAGTCTTATCTTTCTGTAAGCGCTCAATTTGATTACGGAGTTTCTGTTGCTGTTGTTGTAGATCAGCAAGCTGTTGCTGTAATTCCTGTTTCTGCTCTTCCGCCTGAAAAATCCGTAACACCCCGCGACTGCCAAAAACAGCATAGGCGAACATCAGAAGAATAACTACAAGCAAACAGCTGGTAAATAAATTTTTTCTACCGGGAACCCCCGGCTTGCGGGCAGAAATCAAACAACACCTCGCAGAACAACCACAAAAACATCTATTGGCTCAGCTTGAAACATATCAAAATTCACCCAGGCTGCCACCAATTCCACCGACAGAACCAATCCCACGCATGGAAAACGTTAACATAATAGAACGATCAACCTTACGCTCACTAAAAGCAATAGAACTATCAATTTTCCGTTCACTGTAAGACAGTTTTGTACTCCAGCATTGATGACGATATTCAATGCCGACCACCTGCTGCAACTGCTCATCAGTAGCAAATTCATAACGCTGCTGATAATTCACATAAAATGGATCTAAGAAAGCTATACTCAAATCCACGGTGCCGTAGTTAACATCATTTTCAGAATCGTAACTATATACGATCCGCAATGAATTATCCCTTTGATCCGCGATTTTTCCTCCCACGGCAACCTTAGTCCAATCCCCTGAATCCACATCTAAGGTTGTATCGGACAGTAAAGACAACCACGTCACCGGTAATAGCGTCATCTCGAGACGGAGAGGCTGAAACCTTTGCGCGCGAGCTTCATCAGTCAGATCATAGGTCTGCGACAATCGTCCATAGAGCAACTCCCGATAAGTGGAGCTCCCATCGGTCAGATCAGAACGCACGGTTAAGCGCTGAACCAATGCATACTCAATCTGATTCGCCTCGTCAATACGATCAATTTCATCAAAATCAGGCAAATCATCTTGATTAACCTCAGGGATATACCTGTAAATCACTTCAGGTTCAACAGAATGACGTAACTTACCAGAAAAGCCGAACGGTTGAGGATAAACTTTCTGCAGCCGAGTATTAACTCTCGTAGTAAACGCCGCAATACCCTCATGCTCCGCGCCTGAATCATCACTGAGCCCCCAATAATAGCGCTCAAGATAGGAAACTTCCGGGGTCACACTTATAACATCCCACAACTGAACGGTTGTCGACAGACTCGGGCGAGCCGTCAAACGTTCCCCATGTAAACCCTCCTGCCGCCAAAAATTGGTGTATCCAGCCTCCAAACCATAATAAAAATTAGATTCGCCGATCCGTTGACGAACGGCACCCAAATTGATACGCGGCAACAGTTGCAAGGGATCTGAATCATCAGATTCCAGATCTTTGGTATATTTCAGTTGTCCAACCAGATTATATTTCCCCCAGTTCTTGCTCAGGGAAAAGATCGATTGTACTTCTGCCTTATTATATTCCCCTGCAACGTTGCCAAAATCTTCAAAATACTGATCATCGTTGACATATTCAACATCAGCAACCATACGGATACCCCCAGGCAACATACCATCATGCTGCCATTCGATAGCGTAGCGCTCATCATCGATGTTAACCCCGTCAAGCTTATCAACATCTATGTGGTAAACTTGGGCTTCCCCCGCGTTGCCTTGACCAAAGATATACCGGTATTCCAGGCCCTTACCGATCCCCATCTCAGACAAATAATCGATATACAGAGTAGCGTCCTGATTAACCCCTAACACTTGATAATAGGCACCACTATATTGATATCCACGCATTTCAGAATAGCCGATACTGGGCATCAACAAACCGGACTTACGCTTATTTGTCGCTGGATAAATCATATAGGGAAAGTAAAGAGACGGGATATTATTGAGATAAAAAACCGTGTTACGGGCGCGGGCATAACCATCGAGAGTCACATCGAGTTGGCTGGCACCAAACTTCCATGAAGGCACATCACCATCACAAGTGGTAAAAGTCCCTTCCTTGATCCGATAATCAAGTTGCCCAAGCCGTTCGATAGCCTGACCACGAACATGCAGGTTTTGGTCACGCAAATAAAAATGGGCATTTTCGACAATGCCTGTCCCTTTTTTTAAATTGTAACGAGCCTGGCTGCCAAAAAGTTCCTCATCCGGTGAAATCAGCTGTACGTCTCCATCGGCTGCAACTTCACCACTCTCCTGATTCCACGTGAGGGTCTGACTGCGAACCTCAAGTTCCCCTTGAATTAACTTAACATCTCCACTCGCACGATAAAGATCAGCATCCTTTTCATAGCTCAGTTGGTCAGCCTCAAGCTGAACTGGCTGTTCAGATTCACCAATCTGATTCCAATCAGCGGCTATCGCCAGATATGGACTGCCAAGAAGAAATAAAAGAATAAAAAAACGCACCAACATGGGATTCCAGATATACCTTTTTTGTCACCCTGACAGCGTCGGCAAGGACAACTTTTCATGAGAATATTAATGACTGGATATTGCCAGCGAAGCGACATCCGGCAGTAAAGATTCCCGGACTGCCGCAACCAGAAACAGAGAACCAGCCACTAGAACAGTCTCTTCTGCTGATCGATTTTCCAACGCCGCTTCGATAGCCATAACCGGATCAATATGTTCACTGGCCACAATACCCGCCCCGTGCGCCTGGCGCATCAGTTTGCCCGCAGGAACAGCCTCAACAGACGGAGGCTGAGTTGCATAAACACGGCAGACAAAAGGCAGCAGTGCGGACAATAATTCACTCGCCTGCTTATCTGCTTTACAGCCAATCACCAGATGTAATTTATCCAGATTTTGTTGTCGTAAATATGTGGCAAGTTTTTTTACCCCAGCAGGATTGTGCGCACCATCCAGTAGAATTCGCTCCGGCAACCATTCAAGTCGCCCCGGCCAGAGGACTGTCCCCAAACCCTCTCGAATTTCAGCAGGACTGACTTCCAGACCTTGGTGAGAAAGATAACTCATGGCAGCAGCGGCCAAGGCCAGATTCTGCTGTTGATGAACACCAGCGAGCGTGGTTTCTACCTTATCCAGCGAAAAATCAGCACCAGAAACAGTAAAAGAATCACCCTCGGTGCGCCAATAATAATCGTGCCCAAAGTGTTGCAATGGGCTATCGAGCTGCGCGGCTCGCTGCTGCAGAACCGCTTTAACTGCTGCCTCTTGATGAGCACTGATCGCCACCACACCAGGCTTGAAAATCCCGGCTTTCTCGGCCGCAACTGCGGTCAACTCAGCGCCCAGATAAGCTGTATGATCAAGAGCAATCGGCGTAATCAGGCAGAGTTCCGGAGTGACAACATTGGTCGCATCAAGCCTGCCGCCAAGTCCGGTTTCCAAAATCGCCCAGCGCACCCCACGGCGCTGGAAACAGAGCAGCGCCATGGCCGTCGTGAACTCAAAAAAAGTTGTCCGCAATGTTTCAGCATGCGGACGCAATTCGTCAATTAATTCAACGACCTCAGATTCTGCAATCTGGCGCGTGTCAATTCTGATTCGTTCAGTAAAACTATGGAGATGGGGCGAAGTATAGAGCCCTGCCGGAATCCCCGCAGCATGAAAAACACTGGCCAGAGCCGCAGCAGTAGAGCCCTTGCCGTTGGTTCCGGCAATATGGATAATTCGTAAACGCTCCTGCGGATTTCCAACTCTGGATAAGAGTTCCCGGGTATTTTCCAGCCCGAGCTTAATTCCGAAAAATTGCAGCGTATAAAGATATTCCAGGCTATCCCGGTAGTTATGTGCCATCACATTCTTTTTGGGTCATGTAATGGCTAAACAAAAAATTCGTCCGGCAAGGCGTAGTGATTTTCCAAGGGTGAAGGCATACATCAGTATGTCGAAGTCATGGAAAACGCTGCAACGCCGCAGGGCGATTTTTTTGCGACGCCATCAGCTCTTAGTAAAAATTCGCAGCAACTGAGACAATTTCTGCTTCATCTCCTTGCGTGGAATAATCATATCAACCATCCCATGTTCAAGTAGATATTCAGAGCGCTGAAACCCTTCGGGAAGAGTCTGACGAATTGTCTGCTCAATAACCCGCGGGCCGGCAAACCCGATCAGAGCTCGCGGCTCAGCAATATTCAGGTCGCCGAGCATGGCAAAACTGGCAGTAACGCCACCAGTGGTCGGATCGGTCAGCACTGAAATATACGGAATTCCTGCGGCCTTCAGCCTCGCCAAGGCAGCACTGGTTTTAGCCATCTGCATCAACGACATAATGCTTTCCTGCATCCGTGCCCCACCAGAAGATGAGAAAATCAGCACTGGAGCATTGGTGTCCAACCCTTTTTCAATTGCTCTGGTGATTTTTTCACCAACCACCGAGCCCATGCTGCCACCCATAAAGGAAAAATCAAAAACCGCAACAACAACCGGCAAACCATCCAGGTGACCCTCCCCACAAATCACCGCATCCCCGTCACCGACTTTTTTGACCGCTGCCTTGATCCGCTCCTTATATTTTTTTGTGTCCTTGAAATCGAGAAAGTCAACCGAACGCATTTTCGCATCCATCTCGCTAAAGGTTCCCTCATCCAGAATCAGATCAATTCTCTCGCGAGCGCCAATCCGAAAATGGTAATCACATTTAGGGCAGACATTCAGGTTCCGCTGAACCTCTTTGGCATAGACAATTTCCTGACAGTTTTTACATTTTGTCCAGACCCCCTCAGGCACCTGCACATTTTTTTTCTCAGTCACAGCGATTGACGTTTTTTTCTTCTGAAACCAGGCCATGAAACATCCTTTTAGTTTGCACCAGAAGCCGATCCTGCAAGTAACTTAAAGCAGTTCAACTGGTGGAGCCGGTAAGTCCATGCTTAAGTTCAACAATAAATTGGCTAACCTTTGGCAGTAACTCTTCACTCTGCCCGTTCTCTGCAATGATTTTAACCAGCGCACTCCCAACCACAACCCCATCAGCAAAGGCTCCTACCGCCCTGGCATCCTCGGCAGTAGTAATGCCGAAACCAACCCCGACAGGGATCTCTGTCATCTCTTTAAGCTCTTCAACAGCAACCCGGATATCCTCCGGAGAAATTTTTTGCGCTCCGGTCACTCCAGTCATTGAAACATAATAAAGATAGCCCTCGGCAGCGGCCGCCAAACGCTTCATCCGCTCCCGCGGTGTGGTCGGTGCCAGCAGAGTAATCAAGTCAACGTTGGATTCCCGCATCACCACACTGATCTCGTCCGTCTCTTCCGGAGGCAGATCAACCAACAGCAAGGCATCGACCCCGGCAGCAGCAGCGTCCCGAGCAAACCGCTCAGCCCCGTAACAAAAAACCGGATTGTAATAACCCATCAGGATCAAGGGGATCTGTGTGTCCTTACGAACATCAGCAACCAATTTCAAAACCCCGGCAAGGGTTGTTCCAGCAGCCAGCGCCCGCTCCGAAGCAGCCTGAATTGTCGGGCCATCCGCCATGGGATCAGAAAAGGGAACTCCCAGTTCGATCAAATCAGCGCCCGCTTCAGCCAAAGCCAGAATCAGTTGCGCAGTGATCCCCAGGTCGGGATCACCCGCTGTAATAAACGGAATCAGAGCCGTTTCCTGGCGCTGTTTTAGTGCTGCAAAAGTTGCTTCTATCCGTGACATTTTATTCATTTCTTCAGCTAAAGAGGGTAGACAGTTACAGCTCTGACCCGAAACTGTGATTCTAGTTGATTCCCGAGCCTGTTTTCAATCCTTTTCTTGAACAACTAAAAACTTCAAACCTTGGGCGCGGGAGTTTCTGGCTTGCCCTTGGGGCGTCGCCTTGGCCGAATGCGTTTTCTCTGCCCAGCAGGTTTTTCCACTGGGGGGCGTTTACGTTTCGGCTGGGCACGCTTGTAGGTGAAACAGAAATCTTCATCCAGCGGCATCTCACTGGGGATTCTAACGCCAAGGTAATCTTCTATCTCCGCCAGCATATAAACCATTTCTTCATCGGCAAAACTGATCGCCCGACCAAGGGCTCCAGCCCGCGCCGTCCTCCCGATCCGATGAACATAATCTTCGCGATCCTGAGGCAGATCATAGTTGATCACATGAGTCACATCATCGACATGGATTCCCCGGGAGGCAACATCGGTTGCCACCAGGTGAGTCAAACTACCGAGTTTGAACTGGTCAAGAATTCGCATCCGCTTTTTCTGTGGGATATCGCCAGACAACACCGCACTGGACATATTATTCGCCTGCAACAGGGCATTCAACCGCTCAGCTTCAACCTTGGTGTTAACAAACAACATCACCCGCCCTGCATCAGTTTCACGTTGCAACAAGCCAAGCAGCAAAGCAAACTTCTCCCGCCGCGACACATGGTAAAGAATCTGATCGATACCGTCTGCGGTGACCTTTTCCGGGGCAATTTCAACCCGCTCGGCGAGATTCATAAACTCGTAAGCAAGTTCCATCACCTGGGGTGAAAGAGTTGCAGAAAAAAGCATCGTCTGGCGTTTTTCGAATGGCGGCAGTTGACGCAGAATGTAACGCAGATCCTTGATGAATCCCATGTCAAACATGCGATCCGCTTCATCGATCACCAATGCCTCAACCCGGTTCATTGAAAACACCCGTTGCTTGAAATAATCGATCAAACGTCCCGGAGTCGCCACAATAATATCGACCCCATCTTTGAGTGCCTGGCGCTGTTTTTCGTAATCAACACCGCCGAAAATGGGTTGCACTTTAATCCCGGTATACTGACCAAGCAACTCAGCATCTTGACAGATCTGCACCACCAGTTCACGGGTCGGTGCCATGACTAACGCGCGGGGATTATTGCTGGTCGCATTCTTGTTGTCGAGCAAACGACAAAAAAGTGCAATCAAAAAGGCTGCTGTTTTGCCTGTGCCGGTCTGCGCCTGAGCAGCAACATCTTTCCCGGTCAAGGCCAGGGGGATCGATTCTTCCTGCACCGGGGTCAGAGATTCAAACCCTGCGGCAGAGACTCCCTGCTGGACAATGTCCGGCAGATTTAATTCGGTAAATTTCATAATTCTCCATAGTTTAGTACTGTTTATGCACTCGAAAAAAGCAATAAGATGGCTAAGCAAAAATTTCGATGTGCAGGCCTACATATGGTAGGTCAAGATACGGGAAAACTGCTGCATCGGACTTTTTGCGACGCCATCAGAGGTCAATCCCCATGGCATCTGCCACGGTGTGAATATCTTTGTCGCCGCGCCCCGACAAAGAGACTAACAAAATTTTATCAGCCGAAAGAG
>JASJGU010000194.1:0-4776 GCA_033791385.1 Desulfuromusa sp. | reverse complement strand
CCGATGTTTCACCAAGTTGAAGGTTTCTTGGTTGATGAACGGGTCACTTTTGGTGATTTGAAAGGGATTCTGACACATTTCCTCAATGAATTTTTTGGTTCGGGGCATAGTGTTCGTTTTCGACCCTCATTTTTCCCTTTTACCGAGCCCAGTGCAGAAGTTGACATTGAGTGTGTGATCTGTGGTGGTGAGGGTTGCCGGGTTTGTGGCAAGACCGGCTGGCTGGAAATTCTCGGTTGCGGAATGATCGATCCCGAAGTCTTTAAGTCGGTCAATTATGATGCGGAAAAATACAGTGGATTTGCCTTTGGTATGGGTCTGGAACGTCTTGCCATGCTGAAATATGGTGTCAATGATTTGCGCTTATTCTTTGAGAATGATCTGCGCTTCCTGAAGCAGTTTTGATAGTTGGTAAGGACTTCGATAGATGATAGTAACCTATAACTGGTTAAAAGAATTTGTAGATTTTCAATATTCTCCACAAGAACTTTGTGACCGATTGACAATGGTTGGCCTTGAAGTCGATGCGCTTGAAGAAATTGGCGGTAATCTCGATTCGGTCATCGTTGCCAGGTTGGAATCGGTTGAAAGACACCCGGATGCGGATCGGTTAACCGTCTGCCAAGTCAACAGCGGTGCAGGGATCGTTCAGGTGGTTTGTGGTGCGACCAACCATAAGACCGGTGACTTGATTGCTTTAGCGCAACCAGGATCGATTTTGCCTGGTGATTTTAAAATCAAGAAATCTAAAATTCGCGGTCAGGTTTCATCTGGAATGCTCTGCTCTGAAAAAGAGTTAGCTCTGGCTGAAGATTCCCCGGGTATTATGATACTGCCGGCCGGCTTAACTCTGGGTCAGCCAGTTTTTGTTGCTCTCGGGTTGAAAGATTTTCAGATAGAAATTGGTTTAACACCGAACCGACCCGACTGTCTCAGTGTCGTTGGTGTTGCCAGAGAAGTTGCCGCTCTTTGTGGGCAGAAATTGAAATTGCCGGTTTCTCAAATATGTGAAATTGACGATTCGATTGAGCAACATGCAGCTGTCGTTATTGAGAATTCTGACGGCTGTCCGCGTTATGCGGCACGGATGATTAAAGATGTAAAAATTGGTCCTTCACCCGACTGGTTGGTGCGCCGTCTGGATGCTGTTGGCATGCGTTCAATTAATAATGTTGTTGATGTGACTAACTACGTGATGATGGAACTTGGTCATCCGCTGCACGCTTTTGATTATCGTTTTTTACATGATAGCAAAGTGGTGGTCAAAACTGCACAACAAGGTGAAAAGTTTACGACACTTGATAAGCAGGAACATTCGTTGACCACTGAAGACCTGATGATCTGCGATGGACAGAAACCTGTCGCTATGGCAGGGGTTATGGGAGGTCTTGATTCTGAAGTGCGGGATGAGACGGCTACCATTTTCCTGGAAGCGGCCTATTTCAATCCGATGATGATCAGACGGACCAGTAAGCGTTACGGCTTGCATACCGAATCATCGCACCGTTTTGAACGTGGTGCCGATATCGATATGATTCCTGTTGCGCTCGATCGCGCTGCCAACTTGATTTCCGAGCTGGCCGGTGGACATGTACTGTCAGGAATAATCGATAGCTACCCACGGCAGTTGGACCCTGTTATTCTCGAAATCAGTGCAACGAGAACTGAAAAATTGCTGGATATCCCCGTTGATTGTCAGAGCATTAAGGATTTACTTGAATCAATTGGTTTGCAAACCCAAGCCGGGAGCTGCCCTGACTGTTTGCAGGTCCGGGTGCCAAGTTTCCGTCCTGATATTGAGCGTGAAGTTGATTTGATTGAAGAAGTCGCCAGGCTCTATGGCTATGGGCGAATTCCTGTGACTATGGCAATGGGAACTGTTGACGCAAAATTACCACCGTTGCACCAGTTGCTGCAAAAAACTATCCGTCAAACTATCGTTGCGACAGGTTTTTCGGAAGCCATCAACTATTCTTTTGTTGCTTCTGACAGTTTGGCAAAAATAGGACTCTTAGCTGATGATGCGCGATCAACGCAGGTTAAAATACTAAATCCTTTGTCGGAAGATCAGGCGATGATGCGCACCAGTCTGGTGCCGAGTCTGCTGGACACGGTTTCACGTAACCTGAACTATCGTAACTTAGATTTACGCTTATTTGAGTTGCGACCAGTGTTTTTGAATCAGGCAGCGGATGGGCAAAGTGTTGAGCAATTATCGCTGACGGCTGTGATGTCTGGACAGCGGGAGCCGGAAGGATGGTCTCAATCGGCGGCTCGTGTTGATTTCTATGATATGAAAGCCGTGGTTGAGGAGCTCCTTTTGAAGGTTAATCTTCATAACGTTTCTTTTGCCTCTGACACCACCCAACCATACCTGCATCCAGGCAAAGCTTGTCGGTTGATGTTTGGCGATCAACTGCTTGGGTTCCTGGGCGAAATTCACCCTGAGGTTTTAACCCGATTTGATATCGACCAGCCGGTCTATTTATGCGAACTCGATGTTGAAAAAATCATTGCTGCCGCTGGCACACATGCTCAGTACAAAGCCCTCTCTCGCTTTCCCGATGTGATCCGCGATAGTGCGCTGCTTTTGGATGAGTCTATTTCGGCTGATCAGGTGATGGCTATTGTCAATAATAGCAAGATTAGGTTTGTTGAGAGTGCTTCTATTTTTGACCTGTATACCGGTCAAGGTGTCCCTTCTGGTAAAAAGAGTCTTGCTATCCGGGTCCGTTATCGTGATCTGGATAAAACCTTAACTGAAGTCGAAGTCAATAAATCACATGACAAGCTGATTCGTTCATTCTGCCAACGACTGGAAGCAGAAATTCGCTAATTGAACTTGCAGACTTAAAAACTGTATGCTATAAAACTAGAAAAATCAGATAGATAGTAGACTTCATATAACGCATCCTAGGCTTAAACGGGAGGGATCATGACCAAAGCAGATTTAATTGAAAGTGTTTACTTGACCACTGGGTTTTCCAAGAAGGAATCGGCAGCAATTGTCGAGATGGTTTTCGACTTGATGAAGTCTACCTTGGAGCATGGCGAAAAAATCAAGATAGCCGGTTTCGGTAATTTTGTTGTCAAAGAGAAAGCTTCCCGCCGGGGTAGAAATCCGCAGACGGGCAGTGAAATTGAAATTTCCGCCCGTAAGATTTTGACATTTAAGCCGAGTCAGGTGCTTAAGGTTGCTATTAACGAAACCCCTTAAATGATGTTGAGCAGAACTGGTGCCACAGATACCTGAAAAGCTCTATTTTAAGATCGGAGAAGTTGCCGCTTTACTGCAACTAAAAACCCACGTTTTACGCTATTGGGAAACAGAATTTTCTGTTCTCAAACCGGTCAAAAGTCGTTCCAATCAGAGACTTTATCGACGCAAAGATGTTGAAACTGCCCTGTTGATCAAAGAGTTACTTTATCGACAGGGTTTTACTATTGCAGGTGCTCGCAAGAAGTTGCAGGCGGAAAAACAGCTTGGTTTGCCTCTAACTGTGCCTTATTCGCCAGAAGAAACTCTAGCTGAGATCAAATCTGACCTAATCCAGCTCCGTCGCTTTTTACGCAACACTCACCCTGAATAATGAGACTCAGTGTTAATTTTAGTCACCAACGATGATGGTGTTCGCTCGCTTGGCTTGCGTTTTCTTGCCTTAGCTCTGAGTGACTTAGGGCAGGTTGTGGTTGTTGCTCCGGATCGCAACCGTAGCGCTATTGGTCACGCCCTGACATTGGATCACCCTTTGCGCGCCGAAGAGATTAAACCTGATGTCTTTGCTGTCGATGGGACTCCTACCGATTGTGTTAATCTGGGAAGCCACGGTTTGCTGTCGCGACGACCGGATTTAGTGGTCTCAGGTATCAATCGTGGCAGCAACATGGGGGATGATATCTCTTATTCTGGAACCGTTTGTGCGGCTTTGGAAGCGACGTTGATGGGTTTACCTGCCTTTGCTGTTTCGTTGGATACAGATCGTTTCTGCGATAAAGATCTCACTGTAGCAGCGAACTTCTCCAAAAAAATAGCGGAAATGATTCTTAAAAATGGTTTACCGAAAGAGACTTTTCTAAATGTTAATATCCCTTCAGGTTCTTGTTCTGGTGTTCAATTGACGCGGCAGGGGAAACGCCACTATGGTGAATCGGTGGTCTCTAAGCAAGATCCACGTGGGCGCAAATATTATTGGATTGGTGGATCGGAAATTGGTTTCGAAGATATCCCTGGCAGTGATTGCAATGCATTGCAGCAAGGGATGATCTCAGTCACTCCGATACGGACAAATATGACCAATGAACAAACCTATGCTGAAATGGAATGTTGGCCGTTTGACAACATGCTGGGTGATAACTGATGGATTATACAGTTGCCCGGCGGCGCATGGTAGAGCAACAGATTTCGGCGCGCGGAATTACCGATCAGCGCGTGCTTGAGGTTATGTTGGCTCTGCCACGGCATTTATTTGTTGAAGTCGGTTTGCAGAGTCATGCCTACGGCGATGCCTCTTTGCCGATTGGTGAAAAACAGACGATTTCTCAGCCTTATATGGTTGCCGCGATGACCGCCGCTCTTGAGTTGCAAGGGGATGAGAGAATTCTCGAAGTTGGAACCGGGTCGGGGTATCAGACGGCGGTTCTGTCCAAGTTAGTTAAGCGGGTCTATTCTATCGAGCGGATAGCTGTTCTAGCAGGGCGCGCCCGGAAAATTCTTGATCAGCTACAATTGAGTAATATCAATATTAAAATTGCTGACGGAACCATTGGTTGGGCAGA
>JASJGU010000193.1:0-2882 GCA_033791385.1 Desulfuromusa sp. | reverse complement strand
AGTTGACTGGCACCAAACTTATGCAAAAGATTCAGAACAATATCTTTTGCTTGAAGGTCTTTTGGTCGCTGGCCTGTCAGCAATATTTTTACTGACTCCGGTACTTTAAACCAACTTTTCCCACTCGCCCAAGCCGCTGCTATATCCTGATCACCCATCCCCTGCCCGAACGCTCCAATGGCGCCAAGGATATTGGCATGTGAATCGGTTGAGATAACCGTAGATCCAGGGACAGCAATCCCTTTTTCAATCACCAGGTGAGTCCCAATACCGGCATCGATGTCAAAAATCTTGATCCCTTTTTCACGGGCAAAAAGACGGCAATACTGCTGATTCGCTGCATATTTCTGGTCTGACCCTGTAGGGTTACAGTCGAAGGTAAAAAAGGTCTTCTCTGGATCATTCAATTCCAGACCATTATCCAGCAGATTTTTGACTACATTGGCTCCGCCAAAATCTCGCGCAACCCGTACATCGATTTCGATATCAACAATCTCGCCTGGTCGCACAATATCCTGATCTGAGTGATTCGCTAGAATTTTTTCTATTAATGTCTGTCCCATTTTTTGCTCCACTTATGATTATCTCGCAAAAAAGTATAAACTGGCTAACGCTATCATTTATACCTGTAATCTTGATTTAAACGGCAGAAAGGTCATGAAGTCAGCATGATGCACCAGGTAGGCTTCCGTGGTGCGCTTGACCATATCCCCTTCCCCCGCATGAGTAGCGATGATATGACAAACCTCCGCAGAAACTCCGAATTCTTCAGCGAGCGAAACTCCGCTGAAAGGGTGGCGCAAATATTTTCCATAGGTGCCTTGGACAGCTTTTTCCTGTTCATCCAGAACATATTCAAGCAACTTACCTACATCGGCTAAAATAGCTCCAGCAATAAGCACATCCATATTGACCGGCAGTTCACCATGAAAAAATTCATTACATTTATTGCCAGCATCTTTTGCTATATGAACTACAGCGCGTTTGTGATCCATGAACGTCACTTTTAAATCAGGTCCACAAAGCAGGGTAAAAGGAATTGTATTGAGATCAGCAGCGGAAAGGACGCTTCTTTCCAATGCGGCTTGCCAAACTTTTGTGACCTTCTGCCGTAAGTCAGTATCATCAATCCAGTTAATTTCTGGCCAAAGCTTTAAAATATCCATAATAAAAAATCCCTAAATATATTAGTTAGAGAGCTGCTATAATTGCATCAGCCATCTGGTCGGTTGTTGCTGCCCCCTGCTCAATCACTTCCTGGCAACCGCGCAGCTTGAGCATATCGTAGGCACGAACCTTGCCCTCTTCCACAACTGTGGCGACAGCAGTGCGAATACTTTGGGCTTTTTCTTTTTCACCGATATGATCCAACATCATGCAGGCACTGAGAATCATGGCAATCGGATTAACAATGGAAGGATTGAGTTCCTCATACTTGGGCGCAGAACCGTGGGTTGGCTCGAAAATAGCGACATCTTCTCCAACGTTTGCACTACACGCAAAACCAAGTCCACCAACCAGTCCGGCAAAGCCATCGGAAACGATATCACCGAACATATTGCCGGCAACGATAACACCATATTTTTCAGGGTCTTTGGTCATCCACATCATCTGGGCATCAATGTTGGAATAATCGAACCAAATGTTTTTGTACTCTTTTTCTACCTCGCGGCAGATAGCCAGCATCATCCCAGACGTTTCACGCAGGACGTTTGGCTTTTCGCACAGAGTGACTCGCTCGTAGCCATGCTTGTCAGCGTACTCGAATGCAGCGCGGATGATCCGCTCTGAGTACTTCTTGGTAAAAATACGGGTCGAGATAGCAAGGTCTTCCTTGGGAGCCCAGCCAAAGTTTTTGGAAAACTGTGGGTGAGTCATCAAAGCGTCATGAACTTGCTCCGGTGGATCAGTCCACTCGACGCCACCATACAGGCCCTCGGTATTCTGACGAAAGACAACAACATCAACCTCTGGCTCTTCGATGGTATCGTTCGGACCCTTACGGATAAAGTTGAGGGGGTTACCAACAAAGGATTTACAGGGACGCGCACAGATATCCAGGCCAAAATGTTGGCGAAGGCCGACAATCGGGCTAAAATAGACAAAACCTTTATCACGCAATTCAGGAGCTAACTCTTCGAGCGCCTCAGTCTTCGGCTTGGAAGTAATCGCACCGAAAAGGGAGATTTTATGCTCTTCCAGAAGGTCGATGGTGCGCTGAGGAAGAGGATTTCCTTCCTTACACCAAAAGTCCCAACCGATATCGGCATGGACATATTCGGCATCAAATCCTACTGCATCCAAAACACGAACTGTTTCTGCTAATACGGTTTTCCCAATTCCATCACCCGGCATGTTGACAATTGTTCTTTTCGCCATTTGATTGTTCCCCTTTTGGTTAACTAATTATTTTCGATCTTTCTAACGACATCAATCACCGTTCCATCCACCCATTTAACCGCAGAAATAATTTCTTCACTGAATTTCGGTTTATCAGGGGTTCCACAAATACGCTCTGCTTCTTCCTTGAGTTCCGCTATGGTTTTGATCGGGAGGTTGGAATCTTTCATCTTTTCTATTAAATCAGTCCGTCTCGGATTGATCGCGATACCACGCTCGGTCACGATAATATCTATCAACTCACCCGGCCCGCATACGGTTGTCACTTCATTGCAGATCACCGGAATACGATTACGAAACAGCGGAATGGGAAGAATGACATTTTTACCAAACAGGCAGTTCTGCCAACCCCCGATACCATGTAACAGTTTGCCATCCGAATGGGTCACCACATTGGCATTGAAGTTGAGATCTACTTCTGTTGCCCCCAGGATAACAATATCTATCAACCCGGCAAAATTGCCTTTCCCATGATAGTTGTA
>JASJGU010000192.1:0-3611 GCA_033791385.1 Desulfuromusa sp. | reverse complement strand
ACGCCCAATTAGCTGAACAGGTCTCGGCGCGTATAACTTTTCGCTGCTCTCAGTTTCATCGCAATAGTGCATTTTATCCAATAATCTCACATATCGAGCATGTGTTTGGATTCATGCGTGACGACACAACGGATATTAAGGTCGGCAAAATGGAGCGAGTCATCCAAAAATCCGGCCTTCCCATGCAAGAGGCAATTCCCCTTCTTGCAGAGCTATTGTCGGTCGATGTGCCAAAAAGCCAGTACAGAGTGGCCAGCATAAGCCCACAACGTCAACGTCAACAAACACAAGATTTACTGGTGGCCTGGCTTCAAGAAGAGTCCGAACAACAGCCCATGCTGGTTGTATGGGAAGATCTGCACTGGGCGGATGCTTCAACACTGGAGTTGTTGGAGTTGTTCGTAAACCAGGCACCAACGGTTAAAATGCTGCATGTTCTGACTTCCCGCCCGGATTTAAACCCGCCATGGCCCCATCGTTCTCACATTACGCCAATTATCATTAACCGCTTGGAGAAAAAACAGGTAGAAGCCCTGATTAGGCATTTGACCAAGGGGGTGGAACTCCCTCCAGAGGTTTTTGAGCATATCGTCACCAAAACGGATGGCGTACCTTTGTACGTCGAAGAGTTGACCAAAACGGTGCTTGAGTCCAAGCTGCTCCAGAAAAAGGCGGGCCGTTATGTGCTTACTGGACCGTTGTCAAAGGTTGCTATACCAACCACTTTGCATGATTCGTTAATGGCGCGGCTCGATCGCGTCCCGATTGCAAAGGAGGTCGCGCAGTTTGGTGCTGTTCTGGGTAGGGAATTTCTTTATGAGATGGTACATGCCCTTGCATCGATAGAAGAGTCCAAATTGCTGGAAGGTTTGAACCGACTTATAGAAAACGAACTGCTATATCAGCGGGGACGACCGCCGCGGGCAACATATATTTTTAAGCATGCCTTGGTCCACGAAGCGGCCTACCGATCCCTATTGCGAAAAACACGACGGAAGTATCACCAGGCAGCCGCCGAATTAATAGAAAAACAATTTACATTACTCGCCCAAACAGAACCGGAGATTATCGCTCACCATTACTCGGAAGCAGACTGTCCTGAAAAAGCCATTCAATTCTGGCATCAGGCCGGTGACAGAGCACGATATCGATCGGCTAATATGGAAGCAATCGCCCATCTCAAAAAGGCTCTCAATTCCCTTTCGACGCTCCCGGAAACTGCCGAGCGTACGGAAAAAGAACTCGATCTGCTGCTTGCAATGGGACCAGCGCTTATTGCAATCGAAGGTTATGCAGCACATGAAGTTGAACGTATATACTCACTTGCACGGTCGTTGTGTCGAAAAATGGGGAAAACAACTCAGCTCTTTCAGACGCTATGGGGTCTGTGGGGTTTTTATCTAGTACGTGCAAATCATAAAAAAGCATATGAGGTGGGAACAGAGCTTCTTGAACTGGCTAACGATTCACAGGATGTAATCTATAGAATAGAATCCCACCTTACCATGGGAGGCGCCTTATATTGTCTGGCGAAGTTCGTCCCCGCAAGAGAGCTCCTGGAAAAGGGTGCCGCTTTATATGATCCCAACCAGCATCGTTCCCATACATCTCTATTCGCAGCTGATCTTGGTGTATTTTGCATGGTTTGGTCATCCCATCCCTTATGGCACATCGGTTTTCCTGAACAGGCACTTACCAAAAGTCGCGAGGCGGTCAAACTTGCCGAGGAATTTGCACACCCTTTTAGCTTGGCGCTCGCCTTGGACTACGCGGCAATTTTTCATCAATTTCGAAGAGAGGCCGAACCGGCTCAGCAACGGGCTGAAGCCGCGATAAATATTTGTAAGGAGCATAAGTTTTCTTACTACCTTGGCTGGGCTACGATTATTAAGGGATGGGCGATTGCTGAATTGGGCGATTGCGAGGATGGTATCAACGAAATTAAGCAGGGCCTGGAAATTCTGCGTGATACAGGGGCTAAGAGATCGTTGCCTTATTATTTGAGTCTTTTAGCAATGGTATATTTTAAGGATGGAAGGTCGGAAAAAGGGTTGCAAATTATTTCTGATGCTTTTGAAGAAGGCAATAAGATTGGGGAGTATTGGTGGAAGGCAGAGCTCTACCGGCTGAATGGAAACTTACTGCTTCAGCAATCACAACTGAATGTAATGAAGGCCAAGGACAGCTTTCTTAAAGCCCTCAATATCGCTCGCCATCAAGGCTCGTTGATGTTGGAGCTTCGAGCGGCCACCAGTTTGTATCGGCTATGCCAACAACAAGGTATGCGCGGTGAAGAAAGTGGGTCGCTGGCGGATGTCTACAACCGGTTCACCGAAGGATTTGATACGTATGACTTGATGAATGCCAGAGGTCTCATTGATGAAATGCAAAAAGATAGAAATGGAAATACCAACCAAAGCCGACATTGATCCTTTTCTGATTATCAAACTCATATGTTCATGCGGAATTCTAAATGCAAGCCTCAATTGAAATCAGAGATTGAAAACCGTGCACTATTGGCAATCTTGCACGTTTTTCACAACTCTACATTTTAATAAAATCCCACCGAAAATTTATCTATCCTGCATGATCTTCTCCTTAAAATCAGGATCAGACTTAGAAGAACAGGCTAGGCGGCCGGTTTGATGTTCTGATTCACCCTAAAAAAGTTATCAGGGTCGTACTTACGTTTGATCTGTTCAAGTTTATTTTGATTGACACCGTAGGCTGAAGGTATGCGTTCCACCTCCTCCTCGGTCATGAAGTTTACGTATACGCTACCAGTGGCATATGGTTCGACCCTGACAAAAAACTCCCGAGCCCAGGAGATGCATGCTTCGTCTTCCTCGGCTGATTCCCAGCGAGCATGCATGTTCATCACAAATTTTGTGTCTCGAGCGTAGTAAGCTGTGGCATCCGGTGCTACGAGGCTGGCCTGCCCGCCAAGAAGGCCTATGAAGGTTTCGCACTGAGCAGAGGGAAGTTTACCAGCGTGCTCGATGGCAGTGGCGATAGCAGCATCACTGAGTTCGGAAAAGTTATGTGATTTCCAATAATTTCTGGATCCAGGGGCCAACAGGGGATCAAAGGCTTTCTGCCAAGCAGAGTACGGCATCGGTCCGATGTGATCACCGTAGGGTTGGCCAAACCTAAGTAAAGGTTTGATGATCGACATTCCTTGCACTGGATCGCCGTCAAAGAATAACGCCAGCACAACGACGCCTTTGCCATGAACGTCCTCCGGCAAAAAGGGCAGGGGTGGCGCTTGTCTAAGGATGACCCAGACGTTAAGGTCTTCATGGAGGTTATCCACGAAACGCCGATATTCAGTGAGCACTGTTTCAGCTTGCTCAAGCGGGTAGACGATAAATCCAGCCAGTATTTCCGGGCCTACCGGATGAAGCTGAAATTCAAACATGGTTACGATGCCGAAATTGCCCCCGCCCCCGCGAATTGCCCAGAACAGGTCAGGGTTCTCGTCCGCGCTGGCCCGGATCCGTTTTGCATCTGCAGTAATGATTTCGACCGAGACAAGATTGTCGACTGTCATACCGTATTTGCGTGTTAACCAGCCAAAACCCCCACCAAGGGTTAACCCGGCAACACCGGTG
>JASJGU010000191.1:0-6540 GCA_033791385.1 Desulfuromusa sp. | reverse complement strand
CCTCATCCTGGGCCTGGTCCTCGGTCCGCTGTTGGAGCGTAATATACGGCGTACCCTCATACAGTCTCAGGGCGACCTCTCTGTTTTCATCGAGCGGCCTATTTCTCTGTTCCTTTTCTCGGCGACCTTTATTGTACTTCTGCTTCCTCCCCTTCTGAGGTTTCTTAAACGTCGGAAGATCTCTGCTGAATAAAACAGTGCCGGCAGGGCACCTAGCTGAGCCGAATGTGAGGCGTGGGTGATTTCCAGGCTGCTTCTAGGGTCGCCTGAGCTTTTCGTTACAGAATAAGTATGTTTTTTGTCTATTTTTTTAAGGAGTTAATATGCGTTTAGCAACTGTGAAAATCCAAGGGTTAGAAACGGCTTCCATTGTTCATGATGGTTTTGTTACTACGATTGCAATATTGAACGAGAAACTCGGCAAAGACTGGCCCACGGATATCCTCTCTATACTTCGGCAGGATCGCCTTGACGAGATCAACGACTGGTATCGCAATGACGGCAAAGAGAAGATCGCTGCCCTGAGTGACGACGCGATTCCCTTAGGTGATGCCAAATTCGGGCCACTCTACCGCACCCCAAAGAAGATTTTCGGGATCGGCCTCAACTATGCCAATCATGCAGCCGACTTGGCCGAAAAAGCTCCGAGCACAGAGCCGGCCAGCTTCTTTAAACCGGATACGACGATTATCGGCCCCGGGGATGCCATTAAGATCCCCCTGCAGTCCGACGGCACCACCGCCGAAGCAGAACTGGGCGTGATCTTCGGCAAAGAGTGCGTCGATGTTGAGCGTGAAGATTGGCTCAGCGTGGTCGCTGGATTCACCACCATTATCGACATGACGGCCGAAGATATCTTGCGCCGGAACCCGCGCTATCTGACCCTTTCCAAGAGTTTCGAAACCTTCTTCAGTTTCGGGCCACAGTTGGTTACCAAAGATGAAATCGAAGATGTCATGAAACTCAAGGTCGCCACCATCCACAATGGCGAGGTTCACGCCGAAGATGTCGTCTCCAACATGACCTTCCCACCCGACTTTCTGGTCTCCTTCCACTCGAAGGTTATGAAGATGTACCCCGGTGACATCATTTCAACTGGAACACCAAGAGCTACACATATCAAGCATGGCGATTCGGTCGAGTGCCGGATCGACGGGTTCACCTCACTGGAATGCCCGGTAATCGACAAGAAAATCAGCAATTAATCAACCACAACACAATAAGGAGAAAATCATGGATTTAGGATTAAAAGATAAAGGCGTCATCGTTATGGCTTCAAGTTCGGGCCTGGGCAAAGCTGTTGCCACCGAGTTTGCTCGTGAACAGGCAAAGGTCATGCTGTTCAGCCCCTTTGAAGACCAACTCAAGGAAGCCCAGGCTGATATCAAGGCAGAGACCGGCTATGAGCCGGAAATTTTCATTGGCGACATAACCAAGGCGGAAGATATCAAGCAACTGGTTGCCACTACCGTTGAAAAGTTTGGTGGCATTTATGCCTTGGTCAACAACACCGGCGGCCCCCCTGCCGGAACCTTTGACGCGTTCGATGATGAAGCTTGGCAGAAAGCCTATGAGCTTACCCTGCTTTCTTACATCCGCGCAGTGCGTGAAGTTTTACCGCACATGCGTGCTGCTGGTGGTGGGCGCATTCTTTGCTCGACCTCTTCGTCGATCAAGGCAGTGCTGGATAACCTGATCCTATCTAACACCTTCCGCAGCGGCGTGGTTGGCCTGGCCAAAACCCTCTCACAGGAATTTGGTAAGGACGGTATTCTGGTTAATGTTATCGCTCCGGGTCGTATTGGTACAGCCAGGATTGATCAACTCGATGCGCTTCGCGCTGAAAAGACCGGGGTCTCTGTAGAGCAACTGCAGCAGAACACCTACAAGACCATCCCGCTGGGCCGTTATGGAGAACCGGCTGAGTACGGCAAACTGTCTGCTTTCCTCTGTTCGGCTGCCAATACTTACATCACCGGTCAGTCGGTGCTGGTTGATGGCGGGTTAGTCAAGGCTCTTTAGTTTAACTGTCAGCTCTTCCGCACTTTCATCCAAAACTTTCCCAGAGTACATTATCGTGCTGGGCTGGTGCGGGAGAGCTGAGTCTAAGGATATTATTGGGAAGTTTAGAGCCCCTGTAAGAACTTATATTGCTGTTATCTTTCATTTCTTGATCGCAACTAGAAAAAGCTACGCGCCACAATCTTTATTTGTAGGAGTCAATGAAGTGCGAAAGAAAGGGAACAGTGTTGACCGCAGTCAACACGATGGAAATCCACCCAAATACGTTCCGGCGCAAGTCCTTCGTGATCAATTAATCCTTGTCTTCCGTTCTTGGGGTATGGGGGAGGAACACATCAATCACGCTGTAGAAGCAATGGTTGCGGCAGACCTGTGGGGGATTGACTCTCACGGGATTTCAATGTTGATGCAGTACGAAGAAATGTTTCGTGACGGAAAATTGGAGATGAAGTCTGAGCCTCGTATTGTCAGGGACTCAGCGGTCATGGCTCTGATTGATGGAGCTAAAGGCCTTGGACACATAGTTGCCACCATTGCGATGAACATGGCGGTTGATAAATGTCTCGCAGCAGGGATTGGTGTTGTGTCAGTGTTCAATTCCACCCACTTTGGTGCGGCTGGATACTACGCACTAAAAGCGGCTCAGCGCGGTGTTATTGGCATAGTGATGACTTCCACTCGCAGTGTTCTAGTCGTTCCCACCTTTGGGTGTGAACCGGTCCTAGGCACTAATCCGATTGCTTTTGCCGCTCCGACGGAACGTAATCCTCCCTTTCTTTTAGATATGTCGACAAGCACAGTTGCTTCCAATAAGGTCAAAGTTTATGAATTGAATAACTGGGATCTTCCAGAGGGTTGGGTCGTTGATGAAAATGGAGGGGCGGTATCCGACCCGGTAGAGGCAAGGCAGATATCTAAGAAGCAACATACTGGAGGGTTGACCCCCCTTGGTGGTACACGAGACCTTGGCAGCCATAAGGGATATGGTCTTTCGGTCATGGTGCAGATCCTTGCATCAACACTGGCTGGCGCCTCCTTTTCGCCGATACGTAACAATTCACAGGAAAAAACTGAGCCGGAAAATATTGGCCATTTTTTCCTGGCTATCGACCCCAAAGCGTTCCGTGTGCCAGGTGCCTTTGAGAATGACCTAGACCAAATCATAGACATTCTGCATTCTTCTCAACCTGTAGAATCGGGCCAGCCCGTTCTTGTCGCAGGTGATCCAGAATCCCAGACGTGTGAAAAACGACACCACGAGGGCATTCCTATCCCGGAAAAATTGATGCACCAGTTACGTAAAGTGGCAGAGAGATCTTCTGTACCATTCTTACTGAATGACGCTAAAGACAGCGTCGAATCAGATGGTGTAATGAGTTAGGATGATGAAAGTTAGTTTGGAAGCTAAGATCTTTCATCGCGAAACCTCCCCCGACACGAAGACATTTGTGATTTTGAACAATCAAAGACTCTCATGACAATTCGTTTGGACACGGCCAGAGAAGACTTTTACATGCTGAATAAAATGTAATAAATGCTAACTTTTCACCTGCTGATTTTTATAATCGAACTCTAGGAGCACGTTTCATGGAATTGAAAGGGATCTACCCAATTGTCCCGACCCCTTTTTTGGATAACGGTGAAGTCGATTATCTCAGTATTGAACGTTTGATCGATTTTATGACAGCAAAGAAAGTGCACGGATTGGCCATATTGGGCGCCCTCGGTGAAGGGCCCAAGATGATCGACAGTGAGCGCACTCAGATTATTGAGATTTATCGCAAGCGCATGTCAGCTGACATGCATCTAGTTGTTGGTACCCGTGCCCCGGCCACTGTCCCGGCTAAGATCATGGCGCAGAAAGCTCGCGATCTTGGCGCTGATGCCCTGCTGCTCGGTCCTCATGGAATTCAGAAGGACAGGCCGCTGCTCGAATATTATCAGCAGGTTTCTGCTGCAGCTAAAATCCCATGTATCATCCACGATTATCCGGCAGTGACGGGGATTACCATGTCGGTCGATCTGATTACCGAAATGTTCGAGACGGCTGAGAATATCCACTACATTAAACTAGAAGACCCTCCGACCGGTACCAAGATGCAGATGTTGCAAAAGGCCGTTGGCGAACCGCTCAAAGTTTTTGGTGCCCTGGGAGGAACCTACGCCCTGGAAGAGTTACAGCTGGGTGCGGTTGGGATCATGACCGGTTTCATCTACGCAGAACTGCTGGTGCGGCTGTACAATCACGCTCAAGCGGGAGAGTGGGATGAGGCTAAGCAGTTGTTTTATGATTTTCTGCCGCTCAACCGTTGGGAATTTCAACCCGTGATTGGTATTTCTCTGCGCAAGCATCTTTTAAAACGCTTAGGTATTTTTGCCACGTCCAAGATACGTCACCCAGGAATGGATGCTGATGCCAGAACAGTTGAGCAGATGATACAGATTGTTGAGTACCTGAATAATAAGGGGTACAATCTCGCAGTTTAAATTGTGTAAATCTGAACTTGGAATAAGCTTCATGCTGATCGGCAGTAAAAAGACAACCAACTGCCTACTTTTACTTGACCACGTCATTTCCGGTGCAGCAGTGGTACAGGGCAATGCCATCTAAATAGATATAGGGATCTTGTCTTCAATCTGATTGTTATGCCATTCTTTGATCTTGGCATAACTCTTCTTGTTCTGATTGCTAAGCGGGCCCGGACTGATTTTGGTGCCCCACAATGCTCAAGTAATGTCTTTCCGCTAGGCTCTGACTTTTTGTTTTCAAGGATGTAGAAAAGAAGCATTTTCTTAAGTTATATATTTCCACAGAATTTATAGGAGTATTTTATGGTTAAACGAATAGCTTTTATAGGAATGGGTGAAGCGGGTGGAGCCATCGTCAGCGGTTGGGGTGGCGCGTATGTGAATCAAATTAGAGCCTTTGATATTAAAACGGATAATCCCGCAACCGCAGAAGATATGAAGGCTCGTTATCTTAAACTTGGGGTTTTAGGTACAGATTGTCCTGAAGAAGCGGTGTTCGAAGCTGATATTATTTTTTCAACTGTCACCGCAGACCAGGCTGTAAAGGCTGCATCCTCTGCGGCACAATACCTTCGTCCAGGCGCCTTTTGGTGTGATCTTAATTCCTGTGCTCCTACCTCAAAACAAAAAGCTGCAGAGATCATCGATGATCACGGGGGACGCTATGTTGATGTTGCCGTTATGTCCCCCATTTTTCCTAAATGCAATATGGCGCCGCTTTTCATTTCTGGCCCTTATGCAGAGGAGATAGAACCAATTCTGGTTTCCTTACCCATGTCGCCACGTGTTGTTTCCAAAGACGTCGGAGTCGCTTCTTCAATTAAAATGATTCGATCCGTATTTGTTAAGGGGCTTGAGGCTTTGACTTCCGAATGTATGTTGGCGGCAGTTGCGGCTGGAGTTGAGCAGGAAGTATTAACCTCCCTTGAGGTAACGCACTCAGGAATTAATTGGGATGCTCAAGCGGCTCAAAATTTTGAGCGTGCGATGGTTCATGGAATGCGTCGTGCCGCTGAAATGGAAGAAGTTGCAAAGACATTGACTGACCTTGGACTGCCCACTGATATGACAAACGCAACTGTCAGCTGGCAGCGTCGTATAGCGGGAGTAGGGGAGAAAGCTCCAGAGAATCCTAAAGCAGCAGGAGTGAAGCTAATGGCCGAAATATTGCTGCCGCGGATATTTACCCCTGAGAGAAGAGGTTAAAATTTCAAACTAAAGACCACATGGGGAAATTATACAACTTCAGGGAAAGCCTTCTTGGTCTGACAGGCTGCGATATACCAAAAGACAGGGAAAAGAGACATTTTATGCTTATTTTTTGGGCAAATTATACTTAATTTCACTCAAGGTGCTGTCGAGTGTATTCCGTCGGCCCCTGTATCGATGATTGTTCCAGGAAATGAATCGTTGCGAAAGGCAGAAGCCACCTGATTCACTCGTTTTTGTCTGTGCCACTTGATGCTCATATTACAAATGTCGGGAAATCAATTTTGACCGCGCTGACTTAACCCTCAACTAGGCATTTGCACAACTAGTAACAAATGGCAATGCAGAACGTCTGATCCGCAATTTTCGGGTCCACCTGCTGGACCACCAAAATGGGGGCGTTGTGGTACAAGATGTTCTTCCAGCGTTCCCATGTCTGACCAGTCAGTCGAGCCTTTCACCGTTACTCCTCGTTTTACCTATGGAAAACGGTCGCCAAGCGGGCAACAGACATGTTCCCGTGTAGCGTGTTGAAAAGTAAGTGAAAATTCGTTTTCTTAGCATTGTTTAGTCGTGATGTGGTGAGTTGATGTTGTCGATTTTATTTAATTATTTCGGACAGTTGAACCTGTTTGCTGCCCCAGAAATCGTGAATATCTACGGATCGGAAGGCCGGGAGTTCGAGTCTTCAGCGGCGCGCCATTAAAAAACTAGGGTCTACGGTACTTTCCGCCGTAGACCTTTTTTGTTTTTTGTCCCTCAGTTGTCTTTGTGTTACCC
>JASJGU010000190.1:0-7508 GCA_033791385.1 Desulfuromusa sp. | reverse complement strand
GCTACTTTTGATTTTAGCTTCATCCAGAGCATTGTTGACACTGAGTTTATAGCTGGTGATACCGATAACAGCGATAGCAAGTAACCCCAAAATCCCCATAATAAGAATTGACCTCATCCGAATGCCCATCAGTTTCTCCTTTTTGAATAAATTTTTGTGAACGTTGTTGTTTGTGTGACAAGCTACGGATGTCACCATTCTTAATATTAGAAATTCGGATTAAAAATAACCCATTATTATTTCTTAGTCAAGTGCTATGTCACATAAATAATCATATATAATATAATATAGTTTACTATATGGATGTATATATAATTCATGTTCCTATTGCTGTTTTTTTGCTGCGGGTTTCTTTTGTCAGTGCTTTTGTTGTAGAAATAGAGAATTGGATCCCCCATTTTTAATATTTTCTGTATAATCCTCCCGGTTTGAAAGACGATTTTTTTTGAGGAGTTCATCATGCCAAGGTTCGGTACGCGTTTTTTCTGCTGTGTTTTGTTTGTGGTTTGTTTGCAACAGGCTTATGTTTTGCCGGTAGTGGCGGGAGAGAAGGAAGAGCGGGTTCAATTACTGCAGAAGAAAATGGAAAAATTGCAGGAGTTGCTGGTTAAACTGCAGGAGGAGAAGCTACGTGAACAGCCGCCAACTGAAATTCCATGGCAGCCGATTCTTAAGTCAGGCACGGAGCGTCCGGCATATGATCAGTATGTTTATTTAATTGCGCCGCAGATGCGTGCTGTTGATCTTGATAGTACTCTGCAACAACTCTATTTTCTGTCCAACCAAGATGAATTAAAGGAGCGTGGAACTTTGTTTGTCGTTCCTTCATTACCGTTGTCGACAGGGGAGAAGATGACGGTGGAAAACTACAATCGTGACCTCGCCGGTAGCCTGTTAAAAGAGCTTGGCATGCCTACGGCTCTTGAGGGAGGTTTGATTGTAGCTCCAGATCCTTTGGAAAGGTTGGACGTTACCGAGGAATCGTTGCTGTATATTGATCTGACCGGTTGTGATCAGATCCTGCGGTCACGAATTTTCGGCTTATTGCAGAAATACCGACTTTTTACTGAAGATGGCAGTATCCATGGGTATCTCGGGAAATTATTGAAAAGCGCAACTCCTCAGGCGTTCACTGTTTATATGCAGGGGGAATTGGTTTGGCTGGCATTGGCTAGCGAGTAGGGAAAGAAATCATACTAAAAACTACTATTTTAGTCGAGAATCCTTGAGCTAGGTAAAAGATCTGTTGTATTCTGACAAGATTAAGATTATGGGTTTGAAGTCAGGAGTTAATATGAGTAAGAAACAGGAAGAATTTATCCCCAAATGGATCGCCTGGGAGAGCACCCAGCGGTGTAACCTTAACTGTGTCCATTGCCGTTGCTCTTCAGACATGTCGGCTGCTGTGGGGGATTTTAATACCGCAGAAGCGTTGAAAATGATCGATGATATCTGTGAAGTCAGCAAGCCGGTGATGGTACTTTCCGGCGGTGAACCGTTGTTGCGAGAGGATATCTTTGAGATTGCTCAATACGGCACCGACAAAGGTTTACGGATGTGTATGGCGACCAATGGCACCTTGGTCACCGATGCTGTTTGTGAGAAGATGAACGCTGCTGATATCAAGATGGTGTCCTTATCTCTGGATGGTTCAACCGCTGAAATTCATGATAATTTTCGCAATAGCCCGGGGGCTTATGCGGGAGTTATCCGCGCGGCCGCAACCCTGAAGCGAAATGGTATTCCATTTCTCATCAATTCATCTTTTACCAAGCGGAATCAACAAGATGTTGCTGCAACTTTCAAGGTGGCAAAGGAACTGGGGGCAACTGCCTGGTATATGTTCATGATTGTTCCGACCGGGCGTGGTGAGGAGATCATGAACGAGTTGGTTTCAGCAGAAGACTATGAAGAGATCCTCGCCTGGCACTATGAACAGGAAAAGCATGAAGATGATATCTTGATGCGTCCGACTTGTGCACCCCATTATTATCGGATTGTGCCGCAGATGGCGAAAGCTGAAGGGGTTGATTTTAAACGGCGCAGCCTGACCTTTTCCACCGGTGGCGGTAAAGGTTGTATTGCAGCGCAGACGATCTGTCTGATCGATTGTTTTGGTAACTTGAAGCCCTGTTCCTATTTCCATTCTTCTGCTGGCAACGTCAAACAGATCCCGTTTAAAGATCTCTGGTTCAATTCCAAGGTTTTTAATGATCTGCGCGATTTCAGTAAGTATAAAGGTAAGTGCGGCGAGTGTGAATTTATCAATGTTTGTGGTGGCTGTCGAGCCAGAGCCGATGCGGTTTATGGTGATTATATGGCAGAAGAGCCCTTCTGTAATTACATCCCGCCTCGGACGCAGAAGCGGCTGGAGAAAGAGGCCGCAGAGAACGCTCTAAAATAATGGTAGGGGCGATCCTTGTGATCGCCCTTGTTTATTTGGTTTATTTGTTGATCGCAAACGGGCGAATACAAGATTTGCCCCTACGCATAGAATTTAACAGGAGGAATATCCCAATGGCCACCGAATACAATTTTCTCAAAGCCTGCTGGTGTCAGCCCGTCGACCGTGTTCCTGTTTGGCTGATGCGTCAGGCCGGGCGCTATCTCCAGTGTTACAAAGATGTTCGCGCCAAGGGTGGTGGTACCTTTCTTGATTTGTGTAAAGATCCTGCCCGAGCCGCGGAAGTGACTATCCAGCCGATCGATATTCTTGATGCCGATGCCGCGATTCTCTTCTCCGATATTTTGACGCCAATAGAGCCGATGGGGATGAAGCTTGATTTTGTTCCCGGCCCGGTTTTTGAGAAACCGATTCGTACCGCAGCTGATGTTGATGCTCTGGTGGTTCCTGAAGATATGGCAGAGGCTGTTTCTTACGTGCCTGCGATTATTAAGCGTTTGCGCATAGCATTTGAGGGTCGTGTCCCTTTGATCGGTTTTGGCGGGGCTCCTTTTACTCTGGCCTGCTATATGGTTGAAGGAAAAGGCAGTAAAGATTTCGCCAGCCTCAAACAGATGATGTATGCCGATTTTCCTCTTTACGATGCGCTGATGCAGAAGATTACTGAGATGGATCGGCGCTATCTGAATATGCAGATTGCAGCCGGTGCTCAGACAATTCAGATTTTCGATACCTGGGGTGGTCTGTTGGCACCGCATGATTATGAGCGTTACATTCTCCCTTACGTTCAGCAACTGATCGACGGGTTGAATCGTGATGGGATACCGATCATTTACTTCGTCAAAAACGGTGGAACCATGCTGGAACTGGTGAAACAGGCGGGTGCCGATGTGCTCGGGCTCGATTGGCATGTCAATCTGGGGAAAGCAAGAGATCTCCTCGGTGATGATGTCGCTGTTCAGGGGAATCTCGATCCAACTGTTCTCTATGCGCCGAAGCCATATATCGAACGGGAAGTGCAACGGATTCTCGATGAGAATGCCGATCGCCCTGGATTTATTTTCAATCTTGGGCATGGCATTTTACCGACAGTGCCTCCGGAGAATGCTGTTCATATGGTAGAGTGTGTGCACCGACTCAGTCAAAAATAGACTCCGATTGGTACTAATCTTCCAGACAATCCTTCTCCATGAGGGAGAAGGTGGCCGAAGGCCGGATGAGGGGAAAGCCTAACTATCTTGAGTCCTTCGGGTACTTCTGTTGCGATACCCCTCACCCCAGCCATCTCCCTCATGGAGGGGGAATATTTAATTTGCAGGGATTAAACTCATGCCCGATTCCAAACCAACCGCACTGATTCTGCTCAATATGGGTGGTCCCGATTCCTTGGCTGCCGTTGAGCCATTTCTTTATAACCTTTTTTCTGATCGCGATTTAATCCAGCTTCCAGCCGGGGCGTTGCTGCAAAAACCGTTTGCCAAGTTGATTTCTTATTTTCGGGCTAAAAAAGTGGTGGAGAACTATCGGACTATTGGGGGGAAGTCTCCGCAGTTGGAATGGACGCAGAAGCAGGCGGCGGGGACAGCTCAGCGGCTTGGTGGGAGCTTTAAGCCTTATGTGATTATGCGCTACTGGCATCCACGGGCAGAGCAGGTGCTTGAAGAAATCAAAGCGGAAGGGATTGAAACAGCGGTCGTGCTATCGATGTATCCGCACTACACCGGGGCAACGACTGGTAGCAGTATAAATGATTTTAAGTGTGCTACGGCAAAAGTTCACCCAGAACTTGAATATCAGCTCATTGCAGATTGGTACGACTGGCCACATTATTTAGACGCTCTAGCCAATAGTATCAATGCTGGTCTGGATAATTTTCACGATCTAATGCGTGATGAAGTACAAATTCTGTTTTCAGCGCACGCGTTGCCACAGAAGTTTATCGACCGAGGTGATCCCTATCAACAGCATGTCGAGGCTACAGTTCAGGGAGTGATGCAGAGGGTTGGTTCTTATGATTGGTCAATAGCTTATCAAAGCCGTAGTGGCCCGGTGAAATGGATGGAGCCTGGAACCGAAGAGGTTCTTCGTGAGTTATCCGATGCCGGGCATCGGGCGGTACTGATGGTGCCGATTTCTTTTGTTTCGGACCATATTGAAACACTTGAGGAGATCGATATCCAGTATCACAATCTGGCAACCAGCCTTGGTCTGGTAAACTTTTGTCGCGCCCCGTCCTTGAATGATCGTGGTGATTTTCTTGATGCGCTGGCATTATTAGTTCGTCAACGGTGTCTCGTATAAGTTTTTTCATCAATTTTCTCCTCTCTGTTACACAAATTCCAAGTTAGCTGTTTTTTGAATATTTTTAAGGGTTTTGTTTCACAGGTTAGACTTAAGGTTTGACTTTAAGGAATACTCAACCGACTATCTCCTCATTAAAAATATATTGATGTTTTTTTTGGGCAGTTGTGTGGGTCTTTGGGTGAGCCAACGGTGCAATCTGTCTCCAGATTAATTCCGCTCGTTTCACTTGAGGAGAACTGCATGAAATATTTGCTTTGCATCATTGGACTCATTCTTCTGGCCATAACTTCAGTTTTTCTAACTGTTGGATCCACTTCGGTCTGGGCTGCCGGATCGAACACGACAAGCACTGCCCCAACACCCGTAAACCCCACACCCGTCAGCACTGGGTTTCCACAACTTTCCACTGTTGGTGCTGGTGGATGTGCCCAGCAATATACCGCTGCGATTAATGCACAAAGTCTTGGTGCTCTTGTTGCCAATGATGTTGGTTTGACGGCGAATGCTGTCGGTGCGGCAGCAGCAACTGTCGGCGTTGTTGCCAACGTCACCGCTGCGATTGCCGATGAAGCCGCCCAAGTAGCAATAACAACTGCGTGGGGAGTCGGGGCAACGGCACAGGGGGTCGGGGCAACGGCCCTCGTAGCCGGGGCGGCGGCGATGGCAACCGCAGTGACCGTCGTCGCCACACCTGCCTCGGTGGTGGGTGGCGGAATAGGTATGGCCGCTAGTGGCGTAGCGACGGGGGCTACCGGCGTAGCTATGGGGGTGGCCGCTGCTGCAACAGGGGTACAAGCCTTGGCGACAGGGGCTAAAATTGTTGCGTTAGGGGCTGAGGGTGTTGGTGTCGCTTCGACTGTTACCGGTGTTGCTTCGCAGCTTGCCGCACAGGTTTTCAGTCATGCGGAGTATAACCTGGCGGAATATGCAGCGACTCTGCCGAACTGTGAAGCCGAGTTTACTGGTACCGTTGAGGTCAGCGGTGGCGGAGTTTCAGTGACTGGCGCCTCTATTTTTAATGATGATGTCGGCATTGCAGCAGACGTGAATGTTGAAGGAGATATCAATAGCAGTCAAGTTCATGCTACGCAGGGTATGTCTGCCGTTGGTGGTGGAATCTGGCTTGGAGATCCCAATGGGACAACCTTCTCTGATGGTATTAATATTGGGGGTGGGGCAGTGTCAGGTGCAGGCATAGGAGGAGTTCAAGCTTTTACCGGTGATGTTGACGCAATTGCTATAGGGAATAATGCTCAAGCGATGATGTCTGGGTCGCTTGCTTTTGGTCTGAATTCTGCTGCAATCAGAACTGATAGTATTGCCATTGGAACTTCGACTGTTGCCAATGGTGACCAGGATGTGGTTGTTGGTGCTTTCAACAATACTGGTGTTGGTGGAAACAATACCGCCGTTGGTCATGGAATCGACATTATTGGTGCTATCAGTGCCGATAACACTGTACTTGGTGCTGACCATCAGGTTACGGGGAGTATGAATGTTGCCACGGGGACTGGAAACCTGATTACTGGTGATCGTGCGATTGCCGTTGGTAATAACGCAACAGCAAATGCTGATGATACCACTGCGATTGGCACAAATGCTCAGGCGATGGGGACTGAAGCGATCGCCATAGGCCATGCAGCTATAGCGAGTGGTGAACAGGATGTTGTAATCGGAGCACTTAATAATACTGATACGGGTGGCAATAACATTGTGGTTGGTAATGAAATCACTATTATAGGTTCTGCCAGTGCCGACAACACTGTTTTGGGTATTGGACATCAAGTGACTGGTAGTGGCAACTTTGTCGGGGGAGATCCTAACACAATTATTGGTAGTCTGAATGTGGCAACAGGTGTCGATAGCAACGTAACCGGTGATTCCAATATTGCTATTGGTGATAGCGTCAATATTACTGGTGATCGAGCCATTGCTGTTGGAACTAATACAGTGGCTCAGGCTGATGATACAACTGTTATCGGAACAAATGCTCAGGCAAATGCGCCAGGTTCCGCTGCATATGGACAGGGAGCTATTGCCAGCCAGACTCAACAGCAGGTTTTTGGCACGAATGGGAATACTTATACCACTCCTGGTATCACATCCGGGTTGAGTCGATCCCGCCAGATTGGGCCAACAGAAGTCGCTACTTCTGATATTCATGGAAATCTGGCAACAGATGGTGGTCAGATCTTTGATGCCTTAAGTGAAAATCAGGCGGGTGTCGCCATTGCAATGGCTTTGGAAATGCCATCACTTCAGGCAGGAGAATCGTTTGGTGTCGCCTTAAATTGGGGTATATTTAATGAGTCTCAAGCCCTTGGGCTTTCTGCCATGGGCGTTGCCGCAAGAGATGTTTTTCAAAAAGGTGATCGGATTGCTCTGACCGGTGGCTTCGGGGTTAGTCTCAAGGAGGAGAGCTTTGGTGGTCGCCATACCCATTCTGCCACTGGTGGACGGGTTGGTGCTCAACTCAGCTGGTAATTTATAAACTGCAAGCGCGGGTTAATAATATTTGAAGGTGCAGGGCTGCACCGATTGATCCAACAATTTCTGAGGGGTCAGAAATATCGATTGTTTGGCTGAAGCTACGTTGGTTCTTTGTTTGTTCCATATCGTTAAAAAAGGGGTGTTCCATAATAGGAGCACCCCTTTGGTTGTTCAGATAGCAGATGGATTAACCACTTCCATAAGAGTGTAGCCCGGAAAGAACCAGATTGACTCCTAAGTAGCAGAACAGGGTCGCAGCAAAGCCAATAACCGACAGCCAAGCTGCACGGCGACCAACCCAGCCACGAGT
>JASJGU010000189.1:0-4839 GCA_033791385.1 Desulfuromusa sp. | reverse complement strand
AGCTGAGATCTTTTTTGTAAGGGTGGCTTTGGCTACCGATTATTATTGCTGGCCCGAGGTACATGTTGTTTTTTCGGTCGTGGCGGTCTTTGCTATTTTTCAACAGATTGTTATGACAGCGAAAGAAATTATAAAAACGGCGGTCAATGCGATTGTTCAGCAACGGCAAGAGAGGATCTGTGCTTGTGCTGAAGCTCTCAAGTTTGCCATTTTAACAGATAAAAGTCTGATCCCGCATACCACGCAACAAATGTTGGAACCAATTATCGGAAAATATCTTTAGTAAAGGAATTGATGGAATGAGTATTCTTGTTGTAGGCAGTGTCGCTTTTGATTCAATTAAAACCCCTTTTGGTGCGGCAGATGATGTCCTTGGGGGCTCAGCTTGTTACTTTGCCACCTCAGCCAGTTTTTTTACTGAAGTCAATTTAGTCGCCGTTGTCGGGGATGATTTTCCACAAGAACACGTTGATTTTTTACAGAGCCGCAATATTGACCTGGCCGGTTTGCAAAAAAGCCAGGGAGAGACCTTTCGCTGGAAAGGGCGTTACGACTACGATTTGAATGAAGCACATACTTTGGAAACTCACCTTAATGTCTTTGAATCGTTTCAACCAGTATTACCGGAAAACTATCGGGATGCAGAATATGTTTTTCTGGCCAATATCGACCCTGAGCTACAACTAGAGGTTCTTCAACAGGTCAAAAATCCAAAACTAGTGGCTTGTGACACGATGAATTTCTGGATTGAAGGAAAAAAAGCTGCACTGATTAGGACGCTTGCGAAGGTTGATATCCTGGTGATTAATGAGGCTGAGGTGCGCCAGTTGGCAGATGAGCCCAATCTTATTAAGGCTGCTGAAATTGTTCGCAGTTTTGGTCCTAAGACCCTGGTGGTTAAGCGAGGCGAATATGGGGTGTTGATGTTTGGTGAAGGCTCGATCTTTTCAGCTCCTGCTTATCCGCTCGAAGCAGTGTTTGACCCCACGGGGGCAGGTGATACCTTTGCCGGTGGGTTTTTCGGTTATCTCGCTGCGACCAGAAATCTGGAAGAGTCGAATCTGCGCAAGGCAACAGTTTTCGGCACTGTGATGGCATCTTTTACGGTAGAAAAATTCAGCCTTGATCGGCTCAGGGAAATTGAGTATCCCGAAATTGCCGATCGCTATAAAAAAATCAAACTGTTGACCGAGTTTGCCGATATTGATTAAATATGTTCTAATCGGCAAGTTGAGCTATCGATTGTTTAAACCATTAGGGGATGTTTGATGTTTATCCAGCACAAACAACTAAACAGCCTAAATGTTCCGGCTGGAAAGATTGCGCATCTGCATTCTGCGTCCAGTCGTGTGCAGTTGGCGTTTGCCGGGTATCCCCCGCAGTTATGCCAGGCTTATCTTCTCCAGATTTCTGGTGCTAATAAGGTTCTGATTGTCGTGGCTTTTTATCTGGCTGAAAGTCAGTGCTCAATTTTCTTTGTTCCAAAGTTTGGTGAATTGCCAGCTGCAGACGCCGAAGCGGTTTATGAAGAGGGCTATAGCTTTGTCGAATCAATGGGTTTTGTTCTGACTGAAACCGATTATCATTTACTGTCAGAACAAAAAAAACAGTCATACTGGACTGCTTTGCCGATTTGTCGCCCACCCATGAAGAAAGCTGACAAACAATCAGTTTCCGCTGTAAAAGCCGACGACGAAATGAAAAAATTGCGCTTGCGCAGCCTGAAAAGTCTGGGACGTTTTTTAGCTTCAATGTGATTTTATCTGGAGGAACAGATGTTCCATATACGAAAGCTTCTTATTATAACTATGGCGTTGTCTCTTTTTGCCTGTGTTCCGGTCAGCCCCGAGGCAAAGTCAAAGCACCTCCAGGCAGAAATCCATTACAAGTTAGGGCTGGCTTATCTCCAAGGCGACAACCCGACGCTGGCACTAAAAGAGTTGTTGGTTGCTGTGGAACAAGATCCTGAGAACAGTTCCATCCAGGTTGCTTTAGCACAGACCTATCAGCGCAAAAAAGCTTATCCACAGGCTGAAAAACACTATTTGAAAGCTCTTGAACTATCCGATAACGACCCCCGTTACCAGAATAATTTAGCCTCACTATATCTCGACTTAGGAGAGTGGGATAAAGCTATTCAATATTTTGATCAAGCCTCACAGAATCTTCTGTTTGCGAACGCTCATGTTGCACTTACAGGTAAGGGCTATGCCTATTTTAAGAAAATGGACTACCCGACAGCGTTGAATTATTTAAACGACGCGATCAATCTTGCTCCTTTTTATGCTGCCGCTTATTACTTCAAAAGTGAAGTTTACCAAGCTATGGGTGATATTGATCAGGAAAAGTTTTTTTTACAGACCGCTATTGAACTTGCACCACAGTTTACCCAAGCACGTTATCAACTTGCTGTTTTACTGTTGAGGGAAAAATCCGTGGACGAAGCGATAGAGCAGTTGAAAGCCATTCTTGAATATTCTCCAACTTCTGTGTTGGGGTATAAAGCAAAGGGTCTATTGAAAACGTTACCCGACTCTTGATTCTTTTCAATCTTCCAGCCCATTTTAAAATCGGTATATGATTTCAAAAACCCAATCATATCGTATTCTTAGTGTTTTTTAGTTTGCTTGACAGATTGTTAACCGCTGTTACACTTATTGAGACAACTTGTTTCAGAGGTGGTAATGGAAAGAATTTTAATCGTTGATGACGAAGAAAATACGCGCATCGGGTTAGTGAAATTGCTTTGTCAGGACGGCTATCAGGCTGAAGCCGCTGCCAATGGTTTTGAGGCTTTAGATTATCTCGATAACAATAGAGTTGACCTGATAATTACTGATGTCAATATGCCGGAAATGAACGGTCTGGTTTTTCTACGCAAATTAAATCAATCTTATCCTGAGATAAAAGTGATTCTGATTACTGCTTATGGTGGGGTTGGATCTTATTTGGAAGCGATCAATCTTGAGACCATGGATTATTTGAATAAGCCGGTGAAGCTCAGTGACTTAAAGGTTATTATCGGTAGGATGTTTAATTAAACAAGTTCGTTGGGTGCTTCGACTATATCCTGACAGGAGGTTATTATGAAAAACTTTTCAACCGTATTAGTTGCCCTAGATTTTTCTGATAGTTCGGATAATGCATTTCAGATGGCACTAGCAATGGCCAAAAGCTTTTCTGCGAAATTGCTGGTATTGCATGTGATTAATGAGCCTGTTGATCTTCGCGGTTTCTACGTTCCCCATATTTCATTCGAAAAGCTTGAAGAGGAAATTGAAGAGGGGGCGCAGAAAATGATGGAAAGTTTTTGTCGTAAGAATATGGTTGATTTTGAAAATTTTGATTGCTTAATTGTTGCAGGATTACCGTATGAGCAAATTATAGCTCAGGCTGAAGAAAAATCTGCAGATTTGATTGTCCTCGGAACTAATGGAAGAACCGGCTTGGATCACGTGTTGTTCGGTAGTACAGCAGAAAAAGTGGTGCGTAAATCCAAGATACCCGTTTTGACTGTCAGGTTGGAGGAAAAATAGCCCGTAGAATTTTATCTTTCTGATTTGACTAAAATAGCAGCCATATGGCTGCTTTTTTAGTGTGATTATTTTGCGTATAATCATGTTCACTTGATATAGTCATAAAACGATGATGGATAACTGTGTTTTCAATTGTTTTGAGGGGATCTTTACTCAATGTCTGTTCAGCTAAGTCGTTTTGCCGGCGAAAAAATTCTTGTTGCTGATGATGATGAAGTCATCGTAACACTCGTGAAATTGCTGCTAAAAAAATATGGATTTGAAGCTTTCTTTGCAAGCAATGGCGAACAATGTTTGCAGGTGGTTGCAGAACACCAGCCTGCTCTTGTCTTGCTTGACTATATGATGCCAGTTATGAATGGATTGGAAGCTCTTAAGCAGATTCGCAGCCGGTACCCCGATACCTATGTTGTCATGTTTACTGGTAAGGCAAATGAAGAGGTTGCTGTAGAGTTAATGAAGGCCGGCGCTGCTGATTACCTGCGTAAACCTTTTGCGAACAGGAGTCTGAAGGATAGGATCGACGCAGTGTTATCAGTCAGGCAAGTTGAGATTGAAAATCGTGAGTTACTGAAGGAGCGTGAATTGTTGCAGTGCGAGATTCAGCGTTGGAACTCAACACTTGAACAGAGAGTGCGTGAAAAGAGCGCACAACTGGAACAGGCACATAAAGAAATAATTCAATCCGAAAAGTTGGCTGCCTTAGGCCATATCTCCGCAGGTATGGTTCATGAAATTCGTAATCCTTTGAATTCAATTAATCTGTTTGCACAGATCCTCCTTTCAGCAGAGGGTCTGGACGAAGAAAATCAGGGTTATATTTATAAAATCACCCAGGAGGTCGAACGGATTGATGAAATTCTGATACAGATGCTAGCATCCAGTCCTAGCCATGAAAACAAACTGAGGCGGGTTAATTTGGCAGATATTATCGATAAAGTTCTCAGTGACTATCACACTAGAATAGACAAGCAACAGATAGAACTTAACCTTATTATCGACCGGCAGGCACCATTAATAAAGGCCGATTCCTTTGAGGTTGAGAAGATTTTTACTAATCTCATTGGTAATGCTTTATTTGAAATGCCAGCAGGAGGGATTCTGACAATATCAATGCGGACTGATGCTGAAAAATTGTCTGTCATGGTTGCTGATACCGGCCTGGGGATTCCGCACGAAAATATTCCACGTATTTTTGATCCTTTTTTTACGACCAAAGAAAAAGGGACTGGTTTCGGTCTGTCTGTCGCTTTACAGGTTGTAAAAAGTTGTGGTGGCAAGATCCATGTTGACAGTTCTCCCG
>JASJGU010000188.1:0-15896 GCA_033791385.1 Desulfuromusa sp. | reverse complement strand
GCATAAAGAGGGTTACGAAACACAGCTTTTGCACAGTTCGGTGGGTGCTGTAGAGAAAATTATTGCCTGGCAACCGGACATGATGTTGCTTGATATCGAATTGGGAGAAGAACTGAACGGTCTGGATATTCTGAGAATGCTGCATGACGAACATGTCAAATTCCCTATTGTTATGTTGACCGGAGATGATTCAAGTGAATCGGCCATCAAGGCCTTGCGCTATGGTGCTTTGGATTATTTGCATAAGCCGTTCAATGTTGAAGAAGTCAAAATTGTTGTAGATCGAATCCTTAAAAATGCCCGGATAGAGGACGAGATTGCCTATCTGAAAAGATCAAATATTGATGTTCTTGGTCAGACTTTTGTTGGCGATTCACCCATCATCCAACAGCTACTAAAGGACGCCCGAAAAATTGCTGAAGCTGGTGTTACCTCAGTTTTAATTACTGGTAAATCGGGAACAGGGAAAGAAGTTCTGGCACGTAATCTTCACTATTGGCGTTTCGCGGAACGGGAAGATTTTGATACTTTCCCTTATATTGCCATCAACTGTACGGCGTTACCGGAAAATTTGATTGAGGGTGAGTTGTTCGGTCATGTCAAAGGTGCCTTTACGGATGCCAAAACCGATAAAAAAGGGGTTTTCGAGCTGGCTGATGGCGGTACGCTGTTACTGGATGAAATAGGGGATATGCGGGCTGATCTGCAAGGGAAGTTGCTGCGGGTCCTGGAAGAGCGAACGGTGCGTCGGGTAGGCGGAAAAGTCGATTTGCCGATTGATATAAATATCATCGCTTCTACCAACCGTAATCTTAAAAATCTGGTTGCTGATGGCCTGTTCCGGGAGGATCTCTATTATCGGTTGAGTTCTTTTCTCATTGATCTTCCGCCGCTTAACGAGCGTGATGCAGATGCTGTCCTTCTGGCTCATCATTTCCTCCAGACTTTTGCCAAAAAATATTCGAAGAAACCGGTTACAACAATTGCCAAGGATGCCCAAAAACTCTTGCTGGATCATGCATGGCCGGGCAATGTGCGTGAACTGCGTAACGTTATTGAGCGCTGTGTGGTCATGGAGGATATGTCGGTTCTGGATGTAAACTGCTTACCGCTGGATCTCGGTGGGAGACAATCTGCTACTTTGGAACGGAGGAAAAAATTCCAGATTTTACTGCCGGATGAAGGTATTTCTCTGGAAAATGTTGAAAAAGAATTGTTGCAGCTGGCGCTGGATCGAACCAACAATAATATGACTCAGGCAGCAAAATTGCTTAAAGTCAGCTACGATGTTTTTCGCTATCAGGCAAAGAAATATGATCTTCTCTAACAGGCTGTTGAAAAACTACCTGCGTTGCAACTGTGGCGTTAAAAATAGCCTCAAAATGATCATTTACGGTGTGTAAACTGTGTTTTCTCGGCTATTTTTGCCTTGCATTTGCTGCCGAAAACGTTTTTCAACACCCTGTTAGATGGCGACAGAGACAGGTGTCGGATTGAGAATGTCTGTCAAATCTTTCGGGGTTAATTCTACCAGCAGTCCGCGACGCCCGCCATTGATAATTAATCTTTCCAGGTTAGCGATAGTTTCTTCCATATAGATCGGCAGGGGGTGACGGGTGCCAAAGGGTGAAATCCCACCGGTCTGGTAACCCGTTAAGCTGTCAACTTTATCTGTGGTACAGGGGGAAATCTTCTTCACCTTTAACTGGCGAGCCAAGTGTTTCAATGATACTTCACAATCGCCATGCATCAGGATGATGAGAGGTCGTTGTTGATCATCTTCCATCACCAGCGTTTTGATCACCTCATGCTCATCGACCTGTAATTCACGGGCACTTGTTCTCGTGCCCCCTTTATCCTCATATTTATACGGGCGGGGTATGAATTTGACTTTATGTTGCTTCAGCAATCTGATAGCTGGAGTTGCGGGAACTTTATCTCTTGCCATAAGATTCTCTCAGCCAAGGAGCCAGGAAATTGGGATAAATGCAATGCTGACAATGGTCAACAGGGTAAAGAAAATGGCAATGCCTTTAAATAAACCGTCCGTTTTGCGTTGATCGCGAATACTGACGGGCATGAACCAACCAAGGGCCGCTCCAGCGACCGCACCCCCGAGATGTGCGGCATTATCTGCGCCGACAATAAAACCGAAGACAAAGGCCATTAATGCCCACTGAAACATGAAATTACGGCGCTGAATACCAATGCTTCCACCGACCCGGTGATAATAACTGACTGAAAATCCTATCAAACCAAAGATTGCTCCAGAAGCGCCGACAACAACAGTAACCGGGTGCCAGAGCAAACCGGCCACTGTGGCAATGATGGTTGCAAAAATATAAACAGTCAGCAAGCGCTTCCAGCCGATTTCAGATTCCAATAGCGGACCGACTTGGTAAAGAACAACCATATTAAAGCCAAGGTGAATTATTCCGCCGTGAGTAAAAGCATAGGTGATACATCGCCACCACTCACCATTTTCCAGAACCATCGGCCAGTATTGTCCGCCCCAATGGACCAATAAGCGAGGAGATGGATGCAAGATTGCCTGCATGCCAAGGCCGAGGACTGTACCGTGGAGAACCATCAGGGTGAAGAGGATGAGATTGGCATAAATGAGTATTTGTATGAGAGAATTTCCACGCAGTGCAGTTCTTAGGAAAAACTGTTGGCGGCGGTATTGGGCGCTCAAAATGAAACTCCTACAAAAAGTATATTGAAAAAATTATAATAGATCTTTCAGCCATCCCAGCGCTACAAAAGTACCGATGGATGAACCGATGGACGAAAAGAGAAAGACCAACAGGACTCTGGCTAAGCGGTTCTGCCACCAACCTTTAAATGTCATTAAGTCTTCACCGACGTGTTCCATATCACGCACCGTCGGGGGGGCAACAAAGGATTGTACCAGTCCAGTGACAAATCCGGCGCCAATAGTCGGGTTGAGTGAGGTTAGCGGGGCCGCAACAAAAGCACTGAAAATGGTTACCGGATGCCCGAGAGCTAATAGCGTTCCCAACGCAGAAAAGAGCCCGTTAGCAAGCACCCAGGCAGTGGCCGCATTGGCCAGTTGATCACGGTTGCCGAAAAAAAAGCCCCCAATAAACAGTGCCACTACAATGCCTGGGATTAACCAGGGGATTATCTTTGAGAAAGTAGTTTTAGGCGGAACTATGGATATCTCAGCAATAGTTTCATGACTGATTTCATCCCCTTGCAACAGCCGGATGATTCCTGGTAGATGTGCGGCCCCGACAACCGCAAGCACTCTTTCTCCGGGGGCGTTGCGAATGTGATATGCCATGTAGGTATCACGCTCATCAACTAAAATCTGCTTAACCGAGGGGAGCAACTTACCCATTTCATCAAGCATACTCGAGAGGGTATCGCTTTCGCGTAAGTTTGCGAGCTCCTCTTCGTTTAATTCTTGTTTTTCAAACAAACTACCAAATAGCGATGCAACGACTTTCATTTTGTTCCATAGACCGGTTTTTCTCCAGACCCTCAGTAGCGTGGTACGGATATTTCGATCGATCAGTTCAACTTCCATTCCACGTTCTTCGGCCGTTTGTGCTGCAGCAGCTAATTCAGCTCCCGGCTTAACTCCGGTATGTAAGCCCATCCGTTTCTGGTAGGATGACAGCGCCAGATTGGTGAGTAGAAAAGGTACTTGTTTTTTTTTGATAAGGTCTTTCAGGTTGAGGGATTCCCACCCTTTTTTGTTGATCAGAGATTGATAGCGCTGAGCATCCAATTCGACACACACGGTATCGGGGACAACTTCATCGATAGTGCGGATAACGGTATCAACTGAATCCTGTGAAATGTGAGCAGTACCGACGAGAACAATCTCTTTATCATCGACCTGTAGGTGAATGTAGTCGTCGCTGGTCGTAGGTGATTCGGTCAAGTTCTTCCTCCGGGCAATAAATGGAATTAAACAACATGTGATTTTAACACAGTAAAACTATGACTAGCTACAGTTTACGGCCTAAACACGAAAAGAGTCCGGTTTTCTGCCGGACTCTTTTTTTGCTTTGCGACTCTCCACCACGACCGTGGGTCATTGGCCTCACATCGAGTGACAATGAGGTGGGGTCAGCTGTAAATCCATTAGGCGTCCCACTGTTGTTGTGGGCAGGCACACCGGATCCCTGAGACGACCCCAAAGGTTCTGCTATTCCGAGTGGACGTTCTGGCCTCACCTGAAGGGCAGAGAGTCGATCTAATTTATCTGTAGTATATGAAATTTTCTGGTGCTGGTCAGCAAAAATATAAAATGATATCAGGTCTTGAAATTATGGGGAAAGATGCTATCTTTACTGGATAGGTAATCTTTGAATGCTGCTATACGTTAATTGCTTGCTAACACAAATAAAAGGAGAAGTAAAAAATGGCTAAACGTCTTGAAGTTTATAAATGCTCAGTTTGTGGAATTATCGTTGACATTGCACACAGTGGTGCTGGAGCACTGATTTGTTGTGGCAAAAACATGGATCGGTTGACTGAAAACACCACGGATGCTGCAACGGAAAAACATGTCCCTGTGATTGAATTGAGTGCTGCTACTGTCACCGTCAAGGTTGGTGATGTTGCCCACCCGATGGAAGAAGCTCACTATATTGAATGGATCGAGATATTGGTGGATAATAAGGTTTATCGTCAGTATTTGCAAGCTGGCGAGCCCGCTGAAGCGACTTTCAATATTGCTGCTTCTACTGTAGTGGCACGTGCATATTGCAATCTGCATGGTTTATGGACAGCAAAAGCCTGATCTATTAACTACTTTGTTAATGCAAAAAAAGGGTTGTCCAAATGGGCAACCCTTTTTTTGTCAACTGTTTGTCTGTTTATGCGTTCTAACTACTATAGGCTGCTCAGTTAAAGCGTAAGGGTGATCCGAATAGCGAATCGACTTGACCACAGAGGCGACAGGATTGACAATCGTCTCGATCAAAGTGGTGAAAAGATTAATTCCCTACTGGATCGCATTGGGCAGCTGACTGATAAGCGTTTGGACCGTAAAGGGCAACGTGTCGGTCGGCGTGGTTAGGATTGGAACAGCTCAAGCTTTTCGATCCAGGTTTTGTAGCTGATTGACTAGGTGAATGGCCGATACGAATTTAATGGAAAATTTTTTTAGGAACATAGAACGTCCAGCTTATCGTATGGCGCTGTTCTCCTGCAGTAATCAGGATGATGCCCTTGATCTGGTTCAGGACGCGATGTGCAAATTTGTCGCGAAATATAGCGAAAAACCTGAAGCAGAATGGAAGGCTCTTTTTTATAAGATCTTGCAGAATAAAATACGTGATTTTTATCGCAAGGAGTCAGTCCGCTCCCGTTGGCGAGTGTGGTTAGGTGGACATTCTGAGGAAGATGTTGCCGAACCTCTGGAGCAACTAGCTGACCCGGTAGGGCTGACACCTGAGCGTGAAACAGGAAATCGGCAGATGTATGAACATTTACAGCAGGAATTAAAGAAACTTTCCTTGAAACAACAACAGGTTTTTCTGTTGCGAGCATGGGAGGGGTTGAGTGTCAGTGAGACTGCGCTGGCGATGAATTGTTCTGAAGGAACCATCAAAACTCACTACTTCCGAGCTACGGAGCGATTAAGAAAAAAACTTGGAGAACATTGGCTATGAACGATAATAATGATAAGTTTACTGAAAATATCCGCAATGTATTGGATCAGTCTTTGGATGATCTCGATACTGGGCTTAAGTTGAAGCTGAGCCGTTTAAAATATCAGGCATTAGACTCTGCTGCACAAAAAAAATCCTGGAGGCTGGTCTGGGGCAGTGTTCCTCTGACTGCTGTATTGTTGTTGATTGTGTTGTTTAATCTGCCACAGCCTAGACAAATACAGATAGCTTCTCCTGATCTATCTGCGTTGAATATATTAACTGCTACGGAATCTTTAGATTTTTATGCCGAAGATATTGAATTTTATGAATGGTTATCTGAAGTTATGGAAAATGAGCAGGACTTGCCTGGTCAGCGTACCAGTGTGCCTGTTCATCCTGATTCCGACAACCCTTTTGGCACAGGAAACGGACATAATACCATTGCCCAGTTTGGAACTGATCGAATTTCTTGGGGAATTCGAGGATGAGGATGCGGGCTGGATTGATCCTCTTGAGTTATTGTCCATGGAAGATGCAGAGTTGGACAACCTCCAGGAAGAGGAGGTTAATGATGAAAAATAGATTTGTTATGCACCTTTGGCTAGCTACCGTGATTTCTGTTGCTCTGTTATTGACGACAATCAGTCCTCTCTGGGCAGGGGAATTTGCTGAGTTAAGTCAACAGCAGCAGCAGATTTTGAATCACCATACAGAGAGTAGGGGTTTGCTCTCAGTCGAAAAACAACAGAAGCTGCAGATGGGCGCCGATAAATGGCTTTCAATGACACCAACTCAGCGGACACAAGCAAAGCAACGTTTGGAACAATGGCAACAGTTATCCCCTGGGCAGAAACAAAAAGCGCAAAACCGTTTCGAGCGGTTTAAACAACTTACGCCGGATAAAAAGCAACAGTTGCGGACTGTACGCAGTAAATTTCTTCAATTGCCTGTGGCGACCAGAAATAGCTTGAAAGAGCGTTGGCAGAAAATGAGCCCAGAACAGAAGCAGGACTTTAGCCAGAGACTGAAAAACTCCACAGCTGGGCAACGACAACCGTCGTTAGATCGAAACTCAGGATTTGGCATCGGGCCGTCTACTGGTTCCGCAGGTGGGTCAAGTGGCAGTGACTCCGGTGGTAGTGACTCCGGTGGTAGTGACTCCGGTGGTAGTGACTCCGGTGGTAGTGACTCCGGTGGTAGTGGCTCTGGTGGTAGTGGCTCTGGTGGTAGTGGCTCTGGTGGTAGTGGTTCCGGTGGTAGTGGCGGTCAGGGAAGATAGTTGATTTATCTATACTGAATTTATAACAAAAAGGGCTCCAGAAAAACGGGAGCCCTTTTTGTTATATATAGTCTAAATAATGTAGTTGCTTATAAAACTGCCTGCAGATACTCGCTGGTCGCGAGTTGTTTCTCTTTAGCCAACTGTTTTGGGTCAACTTCGACAAATTTTTCGTCTGGAGTCACCTTGAAAAGCGCCTGTCCTTTTTGCACGATAGTGCCGTCGCCGCCCTCGATAATGATTTTGTCGATGGTGCCGGAAAATGGTGCTGGAACCTTATTAAACATCTTCATGACTTCAAGGATAAATAGTGGTTGCCCTTTATCGAAGTGCATTCCCTCAGTGACAAACGGTGGCAAACCAGGTGCTTCCTGACCATAATACATACCGCCACCGGGGGTAACAACTTCATCAGCTTTGGTTGCTGGTGGTGGAACCAGAATCTTCTTCATGGCTGCTTGTAATTCTGGATCATGCAGATATTCAGGGATTGTCACCTCTAGATCATCTTCAACTTTAAACTCGTAGAAGTCAGTTTTTTCAGCAACCATGCAGAGTAGGCCGAGAAGTTCGTTGCCAATTTCATAGCCGACATGGGCCGCTTGAATTTGAGCCCAAGTTTCTTCATTATAACCACCTTGTGGTTTTGTTTGGCTGAGAATTCCATCAAGTTTAACAAACTCTTCTTTGCTGACAGAAAATTTGTCACGTAGCTCTGCATAAAAAGCGAGGGAGGTGTTCAGCAGATCCCGATCATGAGTCCAAATAACTTCCGCAGAGGGAGCTTCCTTGCGCCAAGTCATATTCAGATATTCATAAGTTTCTTCTAGAATGACTAAGGGGTTACAGAGCCAGATAACTTTGCCCTTCTCGATTTTGAATTTCAGCCTGTTGAGACTTAACCATCCTGACAGCAGATGTGGATCATTCAGCAGCATTTCCATTGGGCGAGTTAATAATGTCCCTTTGCGATCGAGTGTCTCTGATGCCGCTTTTGCTGCGTCAGGAGTATCCGCATAAAATTTTGCGTAATGTTTTTTCATGGAGAGGAAGGCATAAACAATTTCGATTTTCTGCGCTTCTTTTTTAAGTTTTCCAACCAGAGTCAGGTAAGGCACAACAAAGCGGGTCGTTGGTTTGGCCATAATATTGTTGCCAATGAACCAGTTGACCAGGCCGTAGTGAAATTCCAGGTTGGTCGCCAGGTTGCTGCCACGCAAAACGGTGCTACGCAATACCGTCGCAAGTTTTTTATAGCTGATGTTGCGATCCTCCCCCTCGGTCAAAAGAAGAGCAATATTGGAATCGTAAGCACCGGCCAGGTGGTAACGCATGAACTGATCAGTGTCAGGATTCGGTGTGCAGATCCCTTGGTCATCACGAATTTCACCTTCGATCGGCTTTGACCAATAGCGAATATAACCACCGGCACTTGGTGAGAGTGAACAGTCAGTGGCATTCAGGCGTGCTTCGGCAGCGGCTCCAAAACGGGGAATCCGCACTGGGCGGGGGAGCCGTTTTTTATGCACAGCAAGAAGAGCCATGGCTTCCACTAGTGATTCAACGATAAAGAAATCATTCTTATCTTTCGGATTGGTGAACTTGAGACTGTAAACGAGTTCAGTAACTCGGTGTTCAACTTGAATCCGAGTATTAACTTCCATAAAATAATGGCGAGTACCATCTACGATACATTCAAAAGTGGACGCTGAGTCAAGGCCAACCGCTTCGCCAAAACGCTCTGATTCTGCTTCCATTCGCTTGAGAACCTCAAGATCAGATTCCAGTGCGGTTTGTTGTTTTTTTAGTTTAGCTTTCTTGGCTTTGGCTATTTCGATTTCCAAACTTTCCTGGGTCACTGAAATTTCCAGTAGTTTTTGTTCGTGCATCTGTAGTGAACAATCGCGGCCGCCCAAAGCAATGCTCCATTGACCGTTTCCGAGGAGCTGAATTTCGTTATGTCGAGTCTGTTCAATATTTAGCTCAATCAAAACATTTTTGTTATCGCCAATGCCATTGGTTTTAACTTCGTTTAAAATTTCACGTACTAATCCGGGAGCATCAGCGGCCGCCTCTTTTACCTTTTTTTCAGTTGGATTTTTGGATGTTAGCAGGGAAGCACCAAGAATTCGCTGTCCTTTACCACCACCACCACCGATCGCTTTCAGACGGATTCGAGCTCCAGGGTAACTTTTGAACATCTCGGCACACTCGACTTCAACCTGAGCGCAGAGTTCTTCGATGGAGAAGAGGTCTACTCCCTTATCATAGGAGGCAAAAAGGATTGTATCGGCAAGTTCTGCCAATGGGGTGTCAGAATTGTTCAGAATTGCTTTGTCAATTTTCAAATCTTCAGCTTTAGCCAGCGCCACCAATTGTTCATAAGTTTTGTGTTTTTTCAACAAGGTGCGTGCGGTGACATTGTCGATACCTGGGGTTACCGAAACATTGACCTGTAATGCGGTACGCTTGGCCTCATCTTTCTTTCCAGCTGCTCGCTGGGTTCCAGAGCATGGGCCGATAAAATTAAGTCCGGCACCTTCTAAAGCTGCAACAAACTCATCATCCTCCGCCATGAAACCATAGCCAGCGAAAACTGAGTCATAGCCATTGTCATTGGCAATATCAATAATTTGTTGGATTCTCTCGAGTCGTTCTTCTTTAGATGCTCCACTGTAGTCTGGAACTCGATGTACCCGGCTGGTATCGGTTAATTGACGCAGTTCTGGAGAGAGGGCATTTGGATAGATGATAGAATCTTTCTCTGAAAGAAGGATTCCGTAATGCTTGATTCCCATTTCTGTGTAAACGTCCATCGCTTCTTTACGAATCGGACCGCGGCAGACGATGAGTGGACATAGGTCTTCACAGGAGAAAGAACGAACCCATGCTGAGGTCGACTGACCGAGGCGCCGGTCTCTATGGATCAAAGGATTGTTTGTATATAAATTTGTGTTTTGTGCCATGATTTTAATCTCCACTTTCCATGTGGTTGAAAAAATTATCGAAAAATATTTCAGGCTTCAACAATTAATGGAATTCTCGTTGTACGCTCTGCCATACTGACGGCTTGTAGTGGCGCAGGAAGAAATTAAGATTTTCACCGAGCACCTTACGTAAGTCGGTCGGCATAACCAGCGAGGAGATCGAGCCCAGGGCCAAACCTTCTTTCGGGTTCATTAACTCTTTTTCGTAACGCAGGTTCAGGGCTGCTTCCTCTAGTTTGAGCCATTCAGCCGCCTCTTTTTCGGCATCCTTCTTGGCATCCACACCGTCCATGCCGGCTTTAGTTCGCTCTAGAGTGCCTGCAGCAATCCGCTGACCGATTGCACCGCGGACTTTGCGCATTTCAGCTTTATAGACAAACTCTTTGCCAGCTGGTCCCATAACTGCGAGACGGGTCGTTGGTAGAGCAAGAACTAGATCAGCGCCAGTTGGGTAGTTATTATATGAAGCATAAGCACCACCGTAGGCGTTGCGCAGAATCAGTAGAATTCTTGGGGTACGAACATCGACAATCGAATCGAGCATAGTACGACCAGCTTGTACAATTCCCCGTGCTTCCTGCTCACGGCCGGGCAGAAAACCGGTGGTGTCTTCCATGAAGATCAGGGGGATATTGTAAATATTACAGAAGCGCACAAAGCGAGCAATCTTCACAGCAGAATCACAGTCGATCTGGCCTGAAGACACCGCCGAGTTATTGGCGACAAAGCCAACCACGTTGCCCCCCAGACGGCCGAAAGCGGTGATCGCTTCACGAGCTCTGGTTGGTTGCATTTCAAAGTAATCTCCGTGATCACAGATCTGTTGGATAATGATCGATACATCAAACGGAGTGTTGAAACCCGTAGGTGAGTTAAAGGCTTTTTTCAACAGGGTATTAATTTCCCAGGTTTTTCGATCAAGGGGATCACTGGTTTCCTGGAATGGTGCCATGGAGTGATTGTTGTCCGGGATGTAGCTGATCAAGCGAGCAGCAGTGCGTAGCGCTGCTGTTTCATCGGCAACGGTCAGATCAGTTACGCCCGTAGCAGCATGGACCATCGGACCGCCTAAATCTTCCGGGGAGATATCTTCTCCTAGAACTGATTTAACAACACCGGGGCCGGTGAGCCCGAAAAAGGTGTCTTCTGGTTGAATGACAAAGCTTCCCTGCCGTGGTAGATAAGAGCCCCCACCGGCATTAAAACCAAACATGCACATGACAGTTGGGACGACACCGCTAATTTTGCGCAGGGCAGTAAAGGCTTCTGCATAACCATCAAGTCCACCGACGCCGGCAGGAACAAAGGCACCAGCCGAGTCATTCATGCCAATTAGTGGAATCCCTTTTTCTCCAGCCATGTACATCAACCGGGCAAGTTTTTGACCGTTGGTGGCATCAATGGAGCCAGCTCGAACTGTGAAGTCATGCCCATAGAGGGCGACATCACGACCGCCAATATTCAAAATGCCGGTGACTAGAGATGCCCCATCTAAATTCTTTCCCCAGTTTTGGAAGAGTATATTTGGTTCGCTGTTGGTTAAAACTTTAATCCTCTCCCAGACAGTCATACGCTTTTTAAAGTGCTGTTTCTCAACCTGACCAATTGCAACTGACTTGATCGGTCGTTGAATTAGATCATGGCCTTCTCTCATGACCTCTTCATAGGCTCCAATTTTTCCCGCAATTTCACCCGGAATGGTAAATTCAACTTCTTCCGTTGCTGCGAGTGGATTTTGCAATGAGGGTTTAATTTTATTTTTTGACATTTCGGGCATCCCTTTACAAAAAAAAATAAATTTTGTCCGACATGGAAGGGTTAGTGGACGTGTTAGTCGGACGAACATCATGTTCCCGTTTTAAAATAAGCGCGTTTACGATTTGCTGAATTACAGCAAAATAAAAACACTGTTTTTACAGTCGCAAACAAACAAAAAAACAGACGAATTGTCAAGAAAAATTTATTTAGGATAAAAAAATACAGTTTGGGTATAAAAGTTATTAGGCTCATTTACGGGTATATAATTTTGTGACCTGCTCGATTTTGAGTTTTCGGCGTTTTATCTTTTTTTATTCAGGCAGTTATTTGCCAAAGAGGTTTTTTATCACATCTTCACGACGACAAATTTTTAGAGCTTCCAAGACATCCGCTTTAGACTCTGGCCGGTGGTAAAGTAATAGAGCTTTCTGTAACCGTCTTTCTTTTGCGGTGCGGGGGATGTGGATATTTTCGCCGCTGAAGGGATCCTTGCCAGTATGGTAGATGCAGGTGGATAAGCTGCCTGGTGTTGGGGTGAAATCCTGAATCTGCTCCACTTTTAGCCGGTGTTGTTTCAGATAAAGGGCGACCTCAATCATATCCTCCAAAGTGCAACCCGGATGACTACTGATAAGATAGGGAACAACCGCCTGGCGTAGTCCCAGTTCGCGGCTGTGCTGGCGGAACTGTTCCAGAAATCTGGTAAATACTTCTGCGCCTGGTTTGCGCATCACCTTAGTGACCCTATTACTGGTTGATTCAGGAGCAACTTTCAACAGCCCGCTGACATGGTGCTGCAGCAAGTCGGCAAAGTATTGTGGCTGCATGGGGAGCAAATCGTAGCGAATCCCTGATGCAATAAACGTATGTTTGATCTCTTTGTGCTGGCGAATCGCCCCAAGCAGATGAGTTGCTGGCTGATCATCAGTAATTAGATTTTTACATATTTCAGGGTAGAGGCAGCTGGGCCGTTGACACACTTTTTCCGCCTTTGCGTTGCCACAACCGAGCCCATACATGTTTGCTGTCGGACCGCCTACATCACTAATGGTGCCATGAAAATTTTCCTGAGAGCTCAGTTTGTCGATTTCGCTTAGAATTGATTTTTCGGAGCGGGACTGGATGGTTTTTCCCTGGTGATGGGTTATTGCACAAAATGCACAACCGCCAAAACAGCCGCGATGACTGGTAATTGAATAGCGAATCTGCTCGAAGGCTGGAATCTTTTCTTTATAGCTTGGATGTGGATTTCGGACAAAGGGAAGGTCATATATCTGATCCAGTTCTGCCTCGCTTAAGGGTAGAGCCGGGGGGTTAATAATCAGGTTACGAGAGCCATGCGGTTGCGCCAATACTTTGGCCGAAAAGGGGTTTTCCTGTTCACTTGCCAATTTAAAAGCCTGATTATATGCTTCAGCAGATTCAACAACTTGTTCAAATGATGGAAGCTTGATGGTGTTTTTCCGGTAGGTTTTAGCAATAAAGGCTGTTCCTTTGATCTCACTGAGGTTTTCAAGCGGTTCACCCTTGTCCATGCGGCGTGTTATTTCTAGCAGCGCTGTTTCAGCCATGCCGTAAATGAGCAAATCGGCCTTGCTGTCGATCAGGATGGATCGACGTACTTTGTCGGCCCAGTAGTCGTAGTGGGCCAACCGGCGCAGGCTGGCTTCTATACCGCCAATGATCGTAGGCAAGCCTTTAAACGCCCCTTTGACGGCAGCAGTGTAAGCGATTACCGCACGGTTTGGGCGCTTTCCAGCAACACCGCCAGGGGTGTAGGCATCGTTTCTACGAATTTTTTTAGCTGCAGTATAGTGGTTAACCATGGAATCCATGGCTCCAGCAGAGATTGCTGCAAACAAACGTGGGCGGCCCATTGTGCGAAAAGCTTCAGGGTTTTTCCAATCTGGCTGCGCAAGCATGCCGACCCGGAAACCATTGCTTTCAAGCAGTCGAGCCAAAAGAGCGGAACCGAAAGCGGGGTGATCGATGTAAGCGTCGCCACTGATAAACAGAACGTCCAGCTCTTTCCAGCCGCGCGCAGACATCTCTTTTCGACAGGTTGGAAGAAAAGGCGTTTGGTTAATATTTTTACGTTGTTTCATAATTGTGTCTTTTGTCTTAATTTTAACTTTTGCTGTAATCCTGATTTACAGGTAACATGACAGCAATTATTTTTTCAGTCCAGATAGAAAGTTTACGGTTGCTATGGGCTGGGTCGTGCTTTTGAATGGCACAATAACTATTCTTACCGATTCAGTCAACATTCGCCAGCGCTACTCCTCTTAAATACTCAACAATTACAATTGGTTTAGCCAAGTTGAAAATCTGATTGTGGTTGCTACAATGTCCTTGACTATGCACTGACATTAAGTGTAAATGTGACTTCCTTGGTAATGTATTGCGGTTAGCTCTTGCACATTCAAAGTGGTGACGTGATGATTAAAAATGCTTTTTATCTCTATTATGACGGGTTTCGGTCGATGGTTGTCGGTCGCACGCTATGGAAAATTATCCTTATCAAATTGTTCATCATGTTTGCGATTCTAAAAGTTTTCTTTTTCCCAAATTTTCTGTCTACAAATTTCGATACAGATGCTGAGAGGGCAGATCATGTTTTACAAAATCTGACCCATCCTACGTCTAACAACCATTAAATATTTATTGGATTAACCCTAACCACAAAGTAAGGATGGGAGGAAAACGTGATTGAGCAGATTGATTTAACCATGGTGAACTGGGCGAGAGCCACGTTTGCTTTGACGGCCATGTATCACTGGATTTTTGTCCCGCTAACACTTGGTCTCTCTTTTATCTGTGCCTTTTTCGAGTCGATTTATGTAAAGACTGGAAATGAACAATGGAAGAAATTGACCCGATTCTGGATGACCTTGTTCGGAATCAACTTTGCCATTGGTGTGGCGACAGGGATTATCCTGGAATTTGAGTTTGGCACTAACTGGTCGAACTATTCCTGGATGGTTGGGGATATTTTTGGAGCGCCACTGGCTATTGAAGGCATCCTTGCATTTTTTCTCGAAGCAACTTTCTTTGCAGTTATGTTTTTTGGTTGGAATCGAGTTTCGAAAAAGGCCCACCTCTTCTCTACCTGGATGGTGGCGGTTGGCTCCAACCTTTCAGCGTTATGGATTCTAATTGCCAATGGTTGGATGCAGCACCCTGTCGGCATGAAGTTTAATCCCGACCTGGCGCGATTTGAAATGGTGGATTTCTGGGCGTTGATCTCTTCTCCTGTCTCAATCAGCCACTTTGTCCATGTGACCAGTTCTGGTTTTCTTTTGGCTTCACTCTTTGTTGTCTGTGTCTCCAGTTGGTATCTGCTTAAAAAACGACACATTCTATTTGCCAAACGCTCAATCGCTGTTGCCTGTACTTTCGGCCTGCTTAGTTCTTTGTTTGTTGCCTATACCGGTGACGAGCACGCTTTTATCACCGCACGAACCCAGCCGATGAAGTTGGCAGCGATGGAGGCGTTATATGATGGGAAAGCACCATCTGGGTTAGTTGCTGTGGGAATAGTTAACTCAAGTAAAAAACCTGGTGATGACCAAGACCCCTTCGCGTTGAAGGTCGAAATCCCTGGGATGTTGACACTGTTGGCCCATCGAAGTTTTCAGGGGTTTGTTCCAGGAATCAATGACCTGGTGTTTGGCAATACCGAACACAATCTGATGGGCGTTGAAGAGAAAATGCGTCGAGGGAAATTGGCTGTTTCTGGTCTAGGTGACTATAAAGCTGCGAAAAAATCCGGTGAACAGCTCGCTGCCAGCAGTGCACTGAGTTTATTTGATCAGCACCGTGATTATCTTGGCTATGGCTATTTAGAATCTGCAGAACAAGCGGTGCCCCCGGTCTCGACTGTTTTCTACGCGTTTCGGATCATGGTCGGACTCGGAACCTTCTTTATCCTGCTGTTCCTTGTTTATATTTACCTGCTAGAGAAAAAACAATTAGAAAACAGGCCAACCATATTGAAGCTTGGGTTCATTTCATTTTTTCTTGGGCTTATTGCCCAGCAAGCAGGTTGGGTAGTGACCGAAGTTGGGCGTCAACCTTGGGCGATTCAAGATCTTCTGCCGGTAACAATTGCTCGATCCAATCTGGATTCTGGAACTGTTATGGTGACTTTCTTTATGTTTCTCGCCCTGTTTACTGCTCTGCTGATTGCTGAGCTTAAAATAATGACCAAGCAAATTTCTATTGGTCCGGAAGGAGATT
>JASJGU010000187.1:0-2539 GCA_033791385.1 Desulfuromusa sp. | reverse complement strand
GTCGATATACACTGGAGCCTCAGAAAATCGGCGAGAACAATTGAAACAAACCCGTAACCAACTGTTTTTAATGAGCTTATAAACCATACAAAGGTGTATATGAAATTATTACAGTAAATATTTTCTTTATCTGGTTTTTATTCGGGAGATATCAGGGGCGATTGTTTGCGAGTTCAGCCCATCGATAATCGATATAGCCCTCTTCTTGGATTGCCATCCCCCGTAAAAAAAAGTAGTATCGACCCATCTGATTTTCTGCACATAATCAACAAATAAAAGTATTGCCACATAGCAAACAGGAGCTTAACGCCCATGGATGAAAACCAAGCGATTGATCCGTTGGAATTCGCCCCCGGATTAAAAAAAATCCGCCAACGTCGTTGGATACTCTGGATAACTATTCTGCTTTATGTTCCGGCGATGATGGTCTCACTCGATTCAGCCGGCGGCATGGAAACGGTGGTCAAGGTCTTTATCGCTTGGATTATTCTACTCTGTATTGCGGTAGGAATGGCGGTGGTCATCCGTTGCCCTGATTGCGGCAACTGCTTCCACACCCATGGGCCAACCTTTATGCCGGTTCGGCGTTGCGTCCACTGTGGTTTGCACGTAAATACCGACAAAAAGGGAGACGACAGAGTCCAGAAAGAATCAACGGATTCATAAAGTTAAACACGAAAAATGATCATTGGTTCATCATCAACCCAACAACCCTGACGATACTTAATTTGCCTTGCCAACAATCTTCGGCAAGTGTCCTTTACCATTCACTCAACCCAAGACTAGTCGTAAACTCGGGCATTTGGTAACCCCAAAGCCCCCCCACCCTTTACCCACGGTTTCTGCTGGCCACACTTTTTTTGGTAATGTTTTAGCAATCGTCTTCAACTTCTCGACAGCAGTATAGCAATCGACGCAACATGACGCCAGCACACAACCTGAAGCCATCAGTATCCCCGCAAAGAAAAGACCGACGACCAGCTATCCTCTGCACTTCATGTTCGTGCCTCCTTCCGAGCCACCTGTGCCAGGATCAGTTACCATGCCTTTCGGAAAAGGCACACAAACCTGATAAAAAATTGAAAAACGACCAAATGACTTAACTGAAATTTGGCAAACTACCGATATGACATATTATTTCCATAGAACAGCTCATCAGGCTTACCACATCACCAGCAAAAACCCGCCCAAATAAAGGCATAGGTGTTACGCACTCAATTAAGTTGAGTGGTGCCATTCGAAAAGCAGGAACAACGCATTAAGGCTTTAAAAATAATATTATTTCATTTTTATACACAAACCTATTTGCTTCTATCTTTGAATCACTGTATATTAAAGAACTCCAAGGTGTAATTTGTAATTTATAATTTGTTATTTTCTGAAAGGTTGTTGCTATCCATGCAGCGTATCTATCTTAAAGATAGAAGTTTCGCAATAGACTCTCTTCCGTCAGAAATCGGCCTACTGGTCGATCTGATGGACCTGTGCGGCAATGACAATGCAACCTTTGAAATGTTCGCCTCGTCGATCAAAAGGGATTCTGGTCTTACTGCCCACTTCCTTAGAATTGCCAATTCCCCCCTCTACCGCCAATGGAATGAAGTCACCGAACTCAAGCGAATGTTGATTGTTCTGGGATTGCAAAATGTCAGAAAAATCATTATTACCAGTGCGGTGCAGAATTTTTTCGCCAAATTAACTAAGAAAAATGACGTCTTAACCCACCGACTTTGGCTACGTTCTTTGGTCTGTGCACATCTGTCAGAGCGTTTGGCACGTAAAATCAACTACCGCAAAACGGATGAAGCCTACCTCGCCGGTCTCCTGCACCAAATCGGCATTCTTTTACTTTTGGTTAATTACAAAGAGAATTATCAACAAGTTCTCAAGCAATATTACGAAACTGATGATTTCTGTGCGTTGGAAAAAGAGAACTACGGCATCGATCACTGCGAACTCGGGGCAACCCTGGTTGAAAGCTGGCAGCTCGACTCTCTGATGTCGGATGCCATTCAGTTTCAATATACCGGTCCACAGGAACTAGCCAATTCACCAACACTGCTGAAAATCATTTCCGTCGCTCGTTCTCTCTCCTCGCCGCCGGACATAGAAGCTCGGGAAGAGGATATTGAAAAAGCCGAACAGTTATTGCAGCTCCCCCAGGACAGCACACTGGAATGTCTAGCCCAAGCTCTGGACGACAGTCGAAAAGTTCTTTCTGAGCTCGGTTTTGCTGCCGACGTCAGTTTTGCTGAAGCCACAGACGAGGATAATGCGCAGAAGGTTCGACAGCAAAAGGCTGACGAGCTGGCACAGCGGATCAAAAACATTACCTTGACCTACTGCTTTTTAAATGGCGAAAGCCAGAACACAGAAAGTCTAGTTAAGGAACTGCGCATCAATTTTGATCTGCTTTTCAACCAGAAACAACTGATTTTCATCAGCTTGAACGGCGAGCAGTTGACACCATTCAACGATCAAAAAATCGGCAAACTGGACGAGATAAGCTTTACGCTCAAGGATCAGAACAGTGCCATCG
>JASJGU010000186.1:0-2620 GCA_033791385.1 Desulfuromusa sp. | reverse complement strand
TCTAAATATTTTGCGACGCTCAATTCCCCGGATGATAATGTGGTGCAAAATTCCAGGTGCGTCAAGGCGGGCTAATCTTGGCATGAAATCAAACTAACATTATAATCTCTCTCCATCAAATTAATTACTTATTTATGGACGTCCCATATGATATTTTTAGAGGTTAAATGTAGCGGGGTTAAATCTGACTCTCGACGTCCAGGAAGCGGTCTTGCTTTTACCTTGCAAGGTCATAGGCCACGACCCAATTCGTAAGAAGGCTGTTTCGATCCATTACCGTTCTACACCAATGGTACTGCCAGCAGAAGATGTTGGCTAAGCTGGTCGGAGAGTGCTTAAAAAATAGAAAAACCTCCCTGCTTTGCCCATCCTGGGACCTCCACACAACCTTCTGCGCCCACACTCATCTTTTTTATTGACCTGATGCCTATCAGGTCATACTTTGCATAAGTTGTAAGCTGGCCGCGGTTCGTTTTGACTGGACCTGCGACTTCTGTCGTTAGTGCCCAAGTCTCATAAAAGGTTCTAAAGATAATGGTTTGAATACAGCGGAGAATACACCGCGTTAGAGATTAACTGAATCACAGCATTGGACATTGGTGAGGCTTTTTGTTTTACGGATTAATCCACGGTATTTGTTGTGTTATTTGGACATATTTTAGGAATAGAGCATAAATGGGTATAGCAACCGATATAATCCTCCTCGTAGTTGCCGCATTTTTCTGTGGCTTGCTTATGCAACGGCTGGGTCAACCCCTCATTCTAGGATATATCGCAGCAGGGATTATTCTTGGACCCCATACAGGAGGACTGACGGTCTCAGATATTCACGAAATCGAACTCCTTGCCGAAATCGGTATTGCGCTACTACTGTTTGCCCTCGGGCTCGAATTTTCTTTAAAGAATCTCAAGCCTGTCAAAATGGTTGCACTGGCGGGAACACCGATCCAAATGGCTCTCACTATCGGGCTCGGTTTCGGTATCGGCCACCTGATGGGATTGGATTGGAAGCTGTCGCTCTGGCTCGGTGCGCTGGTCTCGCTTTCAAGTACGATGGTAATTCTCAAAACACTGATGAATCAGGGATGGATGGGAACCCTCTCCAGCAAGGTGATGATCGGGATGCTCATCGTCCAGGATCTGGCTGTGGTTCCGATGATGATTATCCTCCCTCAACTGAATAATCCAGGTGTTGGATTGCCGGCGCTTGGCTTTGCAGCCCTAAAGGCCGGGGGGTTCATTACGGGAATGGTTTTGCTTGGAACGCGGTTGCTTCCACGGCTGATTTCGCACATCGCCAAGCTCGGTTCAAGGGAGCTTTTCCTGCTGGCGATTACCGCCATCGGACTCGGTGTGGGCTACATTACCCACCTGGCGGGGCTCTCCTTTGCCTTTGGTGCGTTTGTGGCCGGAATGGTGTTGAGCGAGTCGGACTACGGCTACCAGGCTCTGAGTGACATCATTCCACTGCGAGATCTTTTCGGTCTGCTGTTTTTTTCATCGGTCGGGATGCTCTTTGACCCGACATTCTTATTCAACCATGTTCGGGAAGTCATTTTGTTGGTAGCTACCGTATGCATTGGTAAAGGGCTTATATTTGCTGGTGTATCGCGTGTTTTCAGTTATCGAAACGTCATTCCACTGGCTGTTGGGTTGGGTCTTTTTCAAATTGGCGAGTTTTCCTTTGTTGTGGCCAGAGTAGGGCTGTCAACTGGTTCCATCGGCAACGACCTTTACGCTCTAGTCTTAACCGCAACGATTCTGTCCATGGTGCTCACGCCACTGATTTCAGGCCAAACGGCAAAAATTTATGCGCTCAAGAAACGTTGGTTTCGCCATGAGAGGCTGGAAACTTCAAACATTCCTGATCACGGCTATAAGGGACATGTCGTCATTGTAGGTGGCGGACGAGTAGGTTTTCAGATCGCGCAGATTTTAAAGCGTCTGAATATGCAATTTATCATCATCGAGCTTGACTACCGGCGGTTTGAACAAGCCAGGGAGACTGGAATGTCAGTGATTTTTGGCGATGCCAGTCAGGAAATTGTTCTTGAAGCTACGAGAATTAAAGATGCGACTCTTCTCATCCTGACCATTCCCGACTTTGTGGCGACCAGATCAACCATCGTTCAGGCGAAACGTTTAAATGGGCGCCTCAAAATAGTGGCGCGAATCTCCGGACCGGATTATTTCGGTGTAATGAAAGATCTAGGAGTTTCGGAAGTTGTTCTTCCAGAGTTCGAGGCGAGTCTTGAAATGACGCGTCAGTCGCTCCTCCATCTAAGGGTTCCGCCAACGGAGGTTCAGCGTCACACGGATACCATTCGACAGGAACTTTATGCGGAATTGTTTAATTCGAATGACAGTTATCGTGTGCTGTCCCAACTCCGAGGGGCCGAGCAACAGTTTGATTTACAATGGATTCGATTATCCCAGGAAAGTCCGATGGCAAATCGATCCATTGGTGAAAGCGAAATACGAAAAAAGACTGGTGCCTCTATCGTTGGTGTTATCCGGGATGAGCATCTAAAGCCCAATCCCGATGCTGAATTTATCTTGATGCCTGAAGATTTGATCGCTATCATTGGGAACGAAAAAAATCGGGAGTCTTTTTGCTATA
>JASJGU010000185.1:0-2914 GCA_033791385.1 Desulfuromusa sp. | reverse complement strand
TGATCAACCCGACCGATTCTGATGCAGTACGAAGTGCTATCAAAGCGGCCAATAGAAAGAATATTCCTGTTGTAACGCTTGATCGTGGCGCCAACGGCGGCAAGGTCGTTTCCCATGTAGCGTCAGACAACGTGCTCGGTGGTGAGATGGCCGGTAAACTGATCATCGACACACTGCAAGGTAACGGTAAGGTGGTAGAACTGCTGGGTGTCCCAGGCACCTCCGCAGCCCGTGATCGTGGTGAAGGTTTCAACAAGGCTATCAAAACCGCAGCAGGCCTTGAAGTAGTTGCCAGTCAACCAGCAGACTTTGACCGCACCAAAGGTTTGAATGTCATGGAGAACATTCTCCAGGCCCAACCAGAAATAAACGCCGTTTTTGCCCATAACGACGAAATGGCACTTGGTGCCATTAAAGCCATTCAGGCTGCCAAACGAGATATTCTTGTAGTAGGTTTTGACGGCACCGATGATGGTGTAAAGGCCGTTCAAGACGGATCCATGCTTGCCACAGTCGCCCAACAGGCTGGCAAGATAGGAGCTGTAGGTGTTGAAGCAGCAGATAAAATACTCAAAGGCGAGGCGGTTGACGAATACACCCCTGTTGCGTTGAAATTGATTACAAAATAATAATTTTTCGGCGTGGGGGAGGAGCTTCCTCCCCATGTTTTAAAGTTTCAATATCAAGGAATTCGAGACTTTGTTGTGACCAGTAAAAAGGATGAGATTATGTCTATTGTAGTATTTGGTTCTATTAATATTGACCTTGTCACCTACAGCCAAAAACTACCGCGCCCCGGTGAAACACTACACGGAGAACGCTATAGCATTGGCTTGGGAGGTAAAGGCTGCAACCAGGCAGCTGCTGTTGCCAGGCTAGGCGGTGAGGTGCAGTTAGTCGGCAGGATAGGTGCTGACGATTTTGGTCAATCAGCCACTACACTGCTTAAGGAAAACGGCGTTCCCACGGGTTATATCACCACCGATCCGAAGGCCGATACTGGTCTTGCTGTGATTGGCGTGGAGAATTCCGGTGAAAACTGTATCACGGTGATCGGCGGTGCCAATATGGAGGTAAACGGTGATGATGTAAAACAAAACAGTGACCTATTTACCAAGGCCGATCTATTACTGCTACAGATGGAAATTCCTATAGAACCGGCCATGATGGCTGCCAATCTCGTTAGAAAAGGGGGAGGCAAGGTTATTTTCGATCCGGCTCCGGCACCACGAGAGGGACTCCCCAAAGACATTTTGGAACAAATTGATATCATTACTCCCAATGAAACTGAAACAGAGCTACTGACGGGCATTTATCCAACAAGTGAGAAGGAAGCCTCAATGGCAGCCAAAGTCCTTCTTGACCAAGGAGTACAGTCCGTTATTGTCAAAATGGGAGCAAAGGGAGCCTGCTATTGCACTTCTGAGAAGACGGTATCTATACCTCCTTATCAGGTCAATGCCATTGATACGGTTGCCGCCGGCGACTGCTTCAACGGTGGCCTGGCTTACGCCCTGTCACACGGATATGAAATTGTCGAAGCCGTTCGTTTTGCCTCCGCCTGTGGTGCCCTTTCAACTACCAAGGCTGGAGCATCCTCTTCCGCTCCTACCCTTGATCAAACGATGCGACTCATGGGAGATGATAGACAGTGCTTTTATATCAAACATTTACATATGGGGTCAATACTGTTGCGATGAAACTTACTAAATATTTTCACCTTAAAGCAATGTTATCAGGTTTTCGTGTCCACATAAAATATTTGCAACATCATATTCGGTTTTTGACCTGGATTGAAATAAAGTGTAACTTTAGCTGGTTGGAAAAACTATTTGTATAAACCAAACCTCCGGTGAAAGTTAAAAAGGATTTGTATGGAAAAATCAGATAAAAGAAATGCCTCTTCATATTGTAACTATAATGATACATTTATCTCCTATGATCAGAATCGCCAACCCAATGGCTTGGAGGAACTTTTACACATTTTTGAAGAAACCCGGATACCTGTTGAAGAACAAGTAGTTCTGGAAGGTGGATTTGGTACAGGTGCATACATAGATAAGATCATGCACCATATCAAAGAAATCTATGGAGTGGAGGGCTCAGAACAAGGATATGAAGAAACCCAACAAAAAATTGGCGATGCCACAAATGTTCATTTAGAGATAGGGAACATTCTGGGTCTTTCCTTCTCGGATGATTTCTTCGATGCCTACATGGTTAACCAGGTTCTGCATCATCTTGATACAGAACCGTCCTATCCAAACCTGACACTTTTTCTAAAAGAGAGCAGACGTGTTATTAAACCAGGCGGTGTCCTGACCATTAACACAAGCTCATTGGAACAGCTAAATCCCTATTCCGGTGTATATTGGAACTATAAATTCATAGATAAAGCAGCCTTTGCAATGCAGGCAAGATATATTCCTGTCCCAAAATTGTTATCCAGGCTTGGAAAGTTAGGATTTACAGATATTAAAACAACCATACCGTCTGGCAAACTATTTCAGGAACAATATTATCATGATCCCCGGTTGGCCTTGGATGCTGATTTTCAAAAGGCAGATTCAATTTATTGCTTCTGCTCGGAAAAACAGATTAACGAAGCAAATACCTTGATTCGTTCAAGTATAGATGACGGATCAGTACATCAACATATGGAGCAAGCTGCAAAACAGGCTGAAAAAATAGGCGAAGCCGTCATTGTATCGGCCCGAAAGCCTTTGTAATCGGTAAAGAATGTGGATAAGGAATATGAGAATACGAACAACAACCATTGGTGCCTGGCCAAAACCGGCTGATGTGCCAATACCAGATTGGTTTCAACAAGAGAGTACCACGGATGCCAATCCCACAGAAGCTTTGGATGCATGTAAACGAAACTTCGATGCTGACTTGTCAGAACTGTTGGACA
>JASJGU010000184.1:0-3278 GCA_033791385.1 Desulfuromusa sp. | reverse complement strand
CATTTCATTGATTTGCAGAAGTTTTATGAGTCTTGTCCTGGCATCGTTCGCATCGGTGACAGGATCAACCTGGTGACGGTCTTTTATGGTATCCAGAATGGAGTCTATGGATTTGGATTCGATGGCCTGCGGTGCGTATTGAATACCCAGGTAAACAGCAAAACCCAGTGCCACAAGAAAAATAATGTTACCAATGGCGGACGCGCCTTTTTGCCGTGATGATAATCTGTTCATACTGATCCTTCCCTTTTTTAATGAAACTCTCACCATGCGATACCGTAATCATCGCCGTAATCACTGGCACCACCCCACATGCTGCCGTTTTCCTTGTCAAAGTATATAGCAGTAATCGGGCTATATGGACGTTTGCCCGCCTCAACCCTATAACCCATATTGCCCAATTCGTCCAGTACCCCCTCCGGAAGTAGAGGCGAAACTGAAAGACGGCCCGGTTCAGACTCATGTGCACCAAATGAACTCTGCATTTGATAACTGGTGAAATTGGGTGCTTCCGCTGCCTGTTGCACATTCATATCAAACTCCACCATATTCAGAAAAAATTGCAACAGGTTTTGATCCTGGGTATCACCACCCTGTACGGAAAAAGCCATCATTGGCTTGCCGTCCCTAAGTGCAATACTGGGTGTGAGAGTGGCGCGTGGCCGTTGGCCGGGCTGAACCACATTGAACGGATTCATCTTCTCTGTTAACACAAAACTTTGCATACGCTGACTCAGACCGACGCCGGTTGAGCCTGCTATAAATGCCGGAATCCAACCGCCACTAGGCGTTATCGAGACCACCCAGCCCTCGGCATCTGCCGCCTGGATCGAAGTGGTACCGGCCAGGAAGCTCTCTTCGTTGCTCATCTGCATTGCCTGCTGAAAACTCTCGGCTCCCCCGGCTTCTGCAGTCGGTGGAATGGGACTCCAGTTTTTCAACAGCTCTTTAAAGGGGTTTGTTTCACCCTGGAAGGGATAAGGGTCGCCGGGACGGACCTCCGGGTTATTCTGCTTCGGATCCATCAGCGCACGTCGTTGCTCTGCATACTCTTTAGAAAGCAAACCTGCAACCGGTTCAGCCGGCGGTACATAGGGGTCGCCGTAGTAAAAATCCCGGTCAGCAAAAGACAGGTTCATCGCCTGGTAAAGGGTGTGGATATAACGCGCACTGTTGTAGCCCATGCTTTTCAAGTCAATTTTTTCAAGAATATTTAATGCCTGAAGTAAAACCGGACCCTGCACCCAGGTTGTCAGTTTATAGACGTCAATTCCTTTGTAACTGGTAGTAACCGGATCCTCGATGTGCACCTGCCATTTATCAAGATCCTCCAGCGTTATTAATCCACCATATTCCTTCGAGCTTCGGACGATTTCCCTGGCAATGTCACCGCGATAAAAACGATCATAGGCGGCGTAGATAGCTTGCTTGCGGGTCTTGCCCCCGGCAAGTGCCTTTGCCTCGGTCTCGACCAGTTTCTTCAGGGTAGCGAGTAAATCACCCTGGCGGAACATTTCACCTGCCACCGGTGCCGCACGCTGACTCGAATCTTCATCGCTTGCATGGGGAAGGAAGACGTCTTTGGAATATGACCACTGCGAGATCACTTCCCGCCGCCGTTCGATGTTGTCGGCCTGAACGCCTTCAATGGGATATCCCTCAGCCATCTGCATGGATGGTGCCAGGACTTCCGCCAGGCTTAATTTGCCATATTCGGCCAGCATGACCATCAGACCACCGGGTGTACCCGGTGTCACTGCTGCCAGCGGGCCATACTCGGGTGGGTAAACCATACCCTGTTCTTGAAAAAATTCGGCAGTCGCGCCAGTCGGCGCCACACCCAGTGCATTGATACCCTTTACCTCACCGGTATGCGGGTTGTAAATGAGAGCCTGGGTTTCGCCACCCCAGCCCAGCGTATCCCACATCGTCGAAGTGGCGGCAAGCATTGCACAGGCCGCATCTACTGCATTGCCACCCCGGGTAAAGGTCATTGCTCCTGCGGTTGCTGCCAGTGGTTTACCGGTGACGGCAACCCAGTGCTTTCCATGTAATACCGGTTTTGCCGTTTTCTGGGCGATAGCATTGCCTGTAAAACACACCAGCGCTGCTGCAAAAGTGACTGCCAATGTGGCATTGCGAGAAGTGCTGATGAAGTGGGGTGAGAGAATCATGGGCGATCCCGGTTGAATTGGAATAGCAAGGATAACAAATGCTTTGCCACCGGTCAGTTTCCATTGCAATAGAGTGCCGGGAGATTGTCGACCCTGTCATGCGGGCAGGTGTTTCAGGAAGCCCGGTTTATTGGCGGTAGTCGTTCAGCACCCATAATGTCGGTTGGTCATCAGGATCCGGTTCTGAAATCATTCGCATTTGTGTCGATCTATCACCGCTGGTGACCTGTACCACGGCGATATACAGTCCGGACGCTTCTTCTGGTTGTTGTGATCTTTCCACGATTGCAAATTCAGCATCTGCCGGCAATCCAATATGTGATGCGAATAGCCGGGCGGCGGGCACTGGCTCACGGAATGCCTGTAAATTTTTGTCCTGGCCCGACATTGTCACCAGGTTTTGAAGGTTTTCAGCATCGATCTCAACCGCGACGTGGCTGCCACCGGGTTGCTCAACAAACCGTTTGATCAGCGTGCCAGCGATTTCCTGCTGGTTTCTCAACTCCCCGGTTAGTGAAACCTCGGCTGCACTGGAGGCGGGATCGTTTGAACGATTCTGATCACAACTGGAAATAGTAATCACCATGGAAACTGCCAACAGGCCTGCCAACAATGGACAAGCGCCCGGGATCAGGCGAAACCGGCTTTTAATGGAAAACTTCACGGAAGACCGGGAATGGGTCTTGTCGTCCCGCCTGCCCAAAAATAATTTCCGTCCTTGTCCCTGTACCAGTGTGAGTTACCGTCAATGGTCTGCCCATTACTGGTCCACCCCACATACTTGAGCTTGTTACCAGGTTTGGCCTTTCCTGCAATCTTCGACGCGGTAGTTGGCACGGACTCACGGATTCTTAATGTGGTTCGTGCCACGGTCCCGTCACTGTCCTTTACAAAATTGTAGGTGGATGGTTCAGATACCTGGCCTTTTGCCAGTTTTATAAGTTTGTTGATATTTACCATGCTGCCAGGACATGACTTGACCGTATAAATTTCCCGGTGACCAACAATAAACTTACGACTGACCGGGATATCCCAGCGATGACAAATATCCTTGATCAGTGCAGCACTGGCCTCATACATCTCGTCTGTCCAGGGGTCGTCGGC
>JASJGU010000183.1:0-11394 GCA_033791385.1 Desulfuromusa sp. | reverse complement strand
ATTGGACCTACTGTTTTCCGTACCGAGTTGACAGAGTGGATGTTCAACGATGATGCTGTTTACAAAAAGTTTTTGACCCGTATTCCAATCGGTCGTTTGGGCGAACCAGAAGATTTTATCGGTTCTGTACTTTTCCTCAGTTCAAGAGCATCAGAATTTGTGACAGGTCAAATTCTCTATGCAGATGGTGGCTATACTGCTGGTTAAACTTTAGTAGACACGATGGTGGTCGATCTTTTCTGATCTAGGTTGATTGGCCCTGTGATTGATAGATAGACAAATAGGGTGATGATTTTCATTAATAAAAGTAGGAATGAAAATATGACAATTAAAAAAAAGATTACTATTGTCGGAGCAGGATTGATGGGGATTGGGATCGCTCAAGTCTTTGCCAGCTCCGGTTGTGAGGTTTTTCTGGTCGACTTAAATCAGGATCAGTTAGATAAAGTTCCTGATGGAGTGTCGGGTATCCTAGAGAATTTCGCTAAATATGGCGTTAAGTTCTCTGATCCTGATGACGTGATTTTAGGTCGAATTAAAACAACGACAAATATGCAAGAAGCCTGTAGCGGTTGTGATTTTGTTTTTGAAGCCGTTTTTGAAAATATGGAACTTAAACAAAAAATTATCGCGGATCTAGATCGGTTTTGTGACGAAAAGACGATTATATGCAGTAACACATCGGTTATGTCCATAACCGAGATTGCATCTAAATCAGAGCGTAAGGAGCGGATTTTAGGAACTCATTGGTGGAATCCCCCTCATCTGATTCCACTCGTAGAAGTTGTTCGTACCGAAGCGGCTTCTCCAGCATGCGTTGATGCAACTTTTGAACTTCTAGAAGAGGTAGGAAAAAAGCCAATTCGCGTCAATAAGGATGTTCCCGGATTTGTTGCAAACCGCCTACAGCACGCGTTATGGAGAGAGGCTTTTGCGCTTATTGATGAAGGAGTTTGTGATGCTGAAACTGTTGATGTCGCCGTAAAGAATGGTTTCGGTATGCGTCTTCCCGTTCTCGGTCCTGTAGAAAATGCCGATATGGTCGGGCTCGATCTGACCTTTGCAATTCATGACTATATTCTCAAGTTCCTGTCAAACAATTCTGAACCGTCTCCAACTTTGAAGGCCGCTGTGGAAAAAGGGAATTTGGGATTCAAAAGCGGTCAAGGGTTTTTATCGTGGACCCAAGATCAAATCGATGCTTCCCGGAGTAATTTATCGAATTATCTTTTAGAGACTATTTCTGCAAAAGAAAAATCATAACTCTTTAAACAAACTTTTAAAGGAGAATAACAATGGCAAAAACAATTATTACTGTTGCAACGACCGGTGCTTGGCCTACTAAGGAGAATAATCCAAATGTACCATTAACACCGCAAGAAATCGCTGATGACGTACTAGAGTGCTATAACGCTGGTGCGGCAATTGCTCACCTTCATATGAGGGATGATGAAGGTAAGGGCTCAATGAGTGCAGATCTTTTTGAAGAAACTGTCGGCCTGATTAAAGAGAAATGTGACATCATTCTTAACTTGACTACTTCTGGGGACTTAAATGCAACTGATGAAACCAGACAGGAGCACTTAATCAGACTTAAGCCCGATATGGCTTCCTACGATTGTGGTTCCATGAACTGGATGCATTCAGGCTTGTTTATTAACTCACCAAAATTTTTAGAGCAACTTGGTACAACAATGCAAGAAAACGGTGTTAAGCCGGAGATCGAAATTTTTGATGCTGGCATGGTATATAATTCTATGTACTACATTAAAAAAGGATTTTTAAAAGATCCAGTATATTATCAGTTTGTCCTTGGTGCTGCTGGGGGAACTGCTGCGACGGTGGAAAATCTTGTTTATCTTAAAAGCCTGCTTCCAGAAGGAACAACCTGGTCTGCTTTTGGCATTGGTAAAGGCCACATGCCTATTCTTTATACAACCATCGCAATGGGCGGTCATATAAGAGTCGGCATGGAAGACAATGTGATGTTTAGTAAAGATCAGTTGGCAAAATCAAATGCTCAGTTTGTTACAAGAGCTGCTAATGCAATTAAAGAGTTTGGTAACGAAGTCGCAACTGTAAGTGATGCAAGAAAAATACTTGATTTAAATAAATAATAAATTGCTAAAGAGATTTAACCGTCACATTTAGCAAAAATGTGACAGTTAAATCAGGAGAAATATTATGCAAGATGTATACATTGTTGGAGCCGCACGAACCCCAATCGGTAATTTCAACGGATCACTCGCAAAAACAAGTGCTGTAGAGCTTGGCAGGGTTGTCGTAGAAGAGTCCTTGAAGCGCGCTGGAGTCGCTGCTGGGGACGTTGATGAGGTCATCCTCGGTTGTGTCCTACAGGCCGGTTTAGGTCAGAATGTAGCGCGTCAGGTTTTGATGGCTGCCGGGATTCCTCAAGAGCGTTGTGCGTACACACTAAACATGGTTTGTGGCTCAGGGTTGCGAACTGTTGCTGCTGCCGCTCAAGCGATTCAGAGTGGCGATTCGTCGATTGTCGTTGCTGGTGGAACAGAAAATATGAGCCAGTCTCCCTATCTGTTGCCTCAAGCAAGAACCGGCTACCGCATGGGCCACGGTGAAGTTGCTGATTCTCTCGTGCATGACGGTCTGTTCGATATCTTTAATCGTTATCACATGGGTATTACAGCAGAGAACATTGTTGAAAAATATGCTCTTACTCGTGAAGACCAGGATCAGTTTTCTGCTCAAAGTCAACAACGTGCAGAAGCCGCAGTCACTTCTGGTCGTTTTAAAGAAGAAATTGTCCCGATCGAAATTCCACAGCGCAAAAAAGATCCAGTGATCTTTGCCGATGATGAATTTCCACGTTTTGGAACAACCGCAGAGTCTCTTGGCAAATTAAAGCCAGCCTTTAAAAAAGATGGAACCGTTACTGCTGGAAATGCTTCTGGTGTTAATGATGGTGCCGCATCTCTAGTTGTTGCGGGTGCTGATGCGGTCAAGCAGAAAAACTTGACGCCCTTAGCGCGAATCGCTTCCTATGGTTGGTATGGTTGTGATCCTGCTGTGATGGGACTTGGCCCGATTGAAGCAACCCGCGTTGCATTGAAAAAAGCTGGCTGGAGCGTTGCCGATCTGGACTTAATTGAAGCCAATGAAGCCTTTGCCGCACAGTCGCTTGCTGTCGTGCGTGATTTAGAACTAGACCCCGCAATCACTAATGTCAACGGTGGTGCTATTGCATTGGGGCATCCTATAGGTGCTTCAGGAGCCAGAGTCCTGACGACGTTACTTTATGAGATGGCAAAACGTGATGCTCATAAAGGTTTGGCAACTCTCTGCATTGGCGGTGGAATGGGAATCGCCATGTGTATCGAACGATAAGCAGGAACGTGGAGAAATAGATGAAGAAGGTATTTAGTAGCGCTAAGGCAGCATTAGACGGGATGTTGAAAGATGGAATGACCATTGCTGCTGGAGGCTTCGGCCTCTGTGGTATCCCGGAAAATTTGATTACTGAGTTGGTTAATAGTCGGATTACAGATTTGACGATTGTCGGTAATAATGCCGGTGTCGATGATTTTGGAATGGGATTACTGCTGGTCGACAAACAGGTCAAAAAAGTACTGGCGTCTTATGTCGGTGAAAATAAAGAATTTGAACGTCAGGTGCTGGCTGGTGAGTTGGACCTTGAGCTGGTTCCCCAAGGGACTTTGGCTGAACGTCTACGGGCTGGTGGTGCGGGCATCCCCGGATTTTATACTGCGACCGCAGCAGGTACAAAGATTGCCGAAGGCAAAGAAACAAAAGTCTTTAATGGCAAAGAATATGTTCTGGAAGAAGGGATCCGAACAGAACTTTCTCTGGTAAAAGCTTGGAAGGCTGATAAATCCGGTAACCTGATTTTCCGGAAGACCGCTCGCAACTTCAATCCTATGATTGCCACATGCAGTGATTTCTGCGTCGTTGAAGTTGAAGAACTTGTTGAGGTCGGCGAATTGGATGCCGATCAAATCCACCTTCCAGGAATTTATGTTGATAGGATCATAGTGGGCAAAGATCTTGAAAAACGGATTGAATTTGCAACCTTGGCTGGCACCCCGGCGAAAAAACTTTCACCTGCACGAGAGCAGATGGCAATACGGGCAGCTAAAGAGTTACAGGACGGTTTTTATGTCAACCTGGGAATCGGTATCCCGACCCTGGTCGCAAACTATATTCCGGAAGAGATTAAAGTGACTCTCCAGTCTGAAAATGGTCTGCTCGGTATTGGTCCATTCCCAACAGCAGAAACAATTGATGCTGATTTGATCAATGCAGGGAAGCAGACGATTACTGAGATGCCCGGATCCAGCTATTTTTCCAGTGCCGATTCGTTTGCTATGATCAGGGGCGGCCATATCGATCTGTCCATACTTGGAGGACTTGAAGTTTCACAATATGGTGATCTTGCTAACTTCATGGTTCCCGGCAAAATGGTTAAGGGGCCTGGTGGGGCAATGGATCTGGTGTCTGGTGTCAAGCGCGTCATCATTTTGATGGAGCACTGTGCCAAGGATGGCAGCCCTAAAATTCTTAAAGAATGTGCACTGCCTCTGACTGGACGAAATGTCGTAAATATGATCATCACCGACTTGTGTGTCTTCGAAGTTGATTCAGAAAAAGGACTGGTCTTGGTTGAACTTGCGCCGGGAACATGTCTGGAAGACGTTAAAGCTAAAACAGGCTGTCCTTTTGTAGAGCAGTTATAATTTTCTGGAATTGCAAAGTTTCGTTAGAATTTAAGTTGTTTAAAAAGGCCTCCTCAAGAGGCCTTTTTCTTTGATTAGAAATATTGGTGGATCGATGGACTCTTCAGATAGCAAACTTCGTTATGGCCTTGATGATTCTCTTCCTCCCGGCGAGTTAATTCTACATTCATTCCAGCATTTGGCATACTTTCTTGCCAATACTGCAATTTTACCTGTTGTTGTTGGCAGTTATCTTGGTTTAACACCGCCAGAGCTTGCGAGTCTTTTGCAGCGCACTTTTATCCTCTGTGGTGTTGTTTCGATTCTACAAGCTATCTGGGGGCATCGATTTGCTGTCATGGAAGGGCCGGCGGGTCTTTGGTACGGAGTCTTGATTATGCTCGCAACCAGCGCTGAGTCGATGGGTAAATCCCTCCCCGTACTTAGAACAGACATTGAAATGGGATTTATTGTTGCTGGTGTTGTTTGTGTTGTTCTGGGATTAACGGGAATGGTCAGTCGAGTGCTGGCGCTCTTTTCACCTTTGGTTAATGGTGTTTTTTTTGCGTTGATGGCTTTACAGCTCAGTCCGAATATTGTCAGCGGAATGTTTGGATTATCCAGTAACGGTGGCGTCGTCAGCTGGAAGAGTTTTACTGTGTTCTCTGTGACAACTGGATTGATTTTGTTGATTAATATCAAATCGAAAGGATTTATGCAGAGTATTTCTATTTTAATCGGAGCTGGTTGTGGTTGGGTACTCGCTTTTGTATTGGGTATTGCGCCACAGATGAATTCACATGTAGGTGCTCTTTCTGTCGTTCCAGAGATCTTTGCTTGGGGCGCTCCGACGTTTGACCTTGGAATTTTGGTCACTTTTATCTTTGCTGCAATTATTCTATTTTCTAATCTGATTGCGACGGTCAAAGGGATGAGTGCCGTTACCGGTGAAAAAGTTTACTCTCGAACTTATGATCGTGCCGCGTTGATGACAGGTGTTTCTGATATCTTGGCAGGTTTAGGAGCCGTTATCGGCTTTATTCCGTATGGGTCAGCGATTGGAATGACTCTGATGACGGGAGTAGCAGCAAGAAGGCCATTTATTATTGGTTCTTCTTTGCTGATCATATTGGGTATTATTCCACCGGTCTGCGCGTTTTTTGTTGCGATTCCAGCGACCGTTGGGACCTCGGTTATGTTTGTTGTCTTCTGTCTCATCCTATCTCTTGGGATTAAAGAATTCAACAAGGTAAATATGGGAACTAGGGAGATGTATGTCATTGGGATGTCACTACTCATAGGCGTCGGAATGATGCAGATGCCTCATGATGCCTTTGTCATGATTCCCGGTGTTGTCAGAAATCTTCTGACGAACGGATTAGTCGTTGGTGTTCTAATGGCAATGATTTTTGAAAATCTACTTACAAGGTCCCAGTCGTAAATTTGACAACAATTTTTAAAAGTTAATTTGTAGCTGATTTATTTATCTGCTGCTTGGTGTATGCGCATGTACTTTCAAGCTTTAAGCTACTTCGTCGTGATTTTAACCTTTTTTTTGGAGCTGTACAAAAGGTGATAACTTGGAAATATACACTGGTCCTGTTTGTTGATTACTTTTGTTTTCCCGTTCTCCGGGAAAAAATAGACTTGAATAATTTAGCGATTTGATTTATAAGTAAACAATCACTTACAAAAGAAGTTGATTTCCTGCTAAATGATTTATGGAACATTCAAATGGATTAATGTTTCTGGCAGAAAGGTTAACAGCCAATTTAGTTGTGATATTGATTAGTCTGAATCCAACAATGTTTTATAAGATGATCTTGTTTTTGGTACATTTAAAAGTAAACTTGATGAACAAGCAAAAACACACTTCAGAATTCTAAAGGAGATAAACAATGGGAAAAAAAGTAATGGTAGACTTAAGTCATCCTTTTTATGGTGATATGCCACTTTGGCCTTATTTTTCAAAACCAGAAATTGCACCAATGCACAGCATGGCTAAAGGTGGGGTTTTAACACAGACCATCAAATGCACCATGCACACTGGTACTCACGCTGATGCCCCTCGTCACGTTATGGAGCGCATGTTTGACGGCAGCCGTGCCCTTTATACTCATGAACTTCCAGTAGACGCCTACTGTGGCGATGCTATCTGCCTCGACGTTAAAGTCCCAACCTGGGGTTTGATCATGCCTGAGCACCTGGAAGACGCCTGTAAGCGTGCCAACATCAAGCCGGAAGAACTAGAAGGCATGGTTGTTTGTGTCCGTACTGGTATGCACCTCGAGTTTGACGACAGCAAAGACTACTACCACTACTCCTGTGGACCAGGTGTTGATGCTGGCCTGTGGTTTCTCAAGCACAAGGTCAAGGTTGTAGCCCTCGACCAGCAGGCGCTTGACCACCCGTTGCACACATCCATGGGTAACAATGGTACTGCCATGAAGTTGCAAGGAAAGACCGGTCAAAATATATGTGAAGAATATATCGAGCAGTTCGGCGAGGAAGCTTATGCTGAGTTTGACAGGGAAGCTTACATCAAGCTGCATGGCAAAGATAAGTACGACGAAAAATTTGGTTTCCTAGAAGCCATTGGATGTCCAGGTACCTGGGAGCCCTGTCATAAGGTTCTGCTTGGTAACGGCATCGTTGGTGTTGAGAACCTTGGCGGTAACCTCGAGAAGGTTGTTGGTAAGCGCTTCCGTTTCTTCGCTTTGCCAATTCGCTGGCACATGGGTGATGGTTCAATGGTTCGCTGCGTTGCTGAGATCGACGAAGATGATTTAGTCGACGCACCAGAACGCTTGTACCCATATGGCGCTATGTAGTTTGAGTTGTTATTGTATCGTTAACTCATAAAATCTGATCTGGCAGGTGTGTCTCCTTTAGAGATGCCTGCCAGATCAGTTTCAGTAAAAATAAAAAATCAGTTGGAACGACAGATACAAAAAAAGAAGTCATTGCCACGGGAATGGTCGAGCGTGTCACGATTGGTGATTTTTCGATACCGCTTTCCACCACACAATGCCTGAGTTTGCTTATACTTATCTACTGCCACATAACTTCAGTTAGGAGAACAAACTATGGAAAAAGCCACAATACAAAAAGAGAATGCTTATGCTCCCCCAGAACATTTTGGTTGTTCTTGCATGAAAGTGCAAGGAACTGAGGAGACAGGTCTTAAAAAATTCTGGCAAGGAGTTTCTATCTTTGCACCTGATGGCGGAGCAAATTGGCAGTATGGGGAAGGGACCTTTGGTGCTGATAAAGAGAAAACTTATTTCGTCCTTGAGGGTCAAATTACAGTAGAAAATGAAGCTGGAGAGAAATTTGTTCTCGATAAGTACGACTCTGTTTCGATGTTACCGTTCGAAAAAAGAAAAATGTGGAACAGTGCTGAAGTGGAAGCAAAAGTTGTCGTCACGATTTCTTACTAGCATTTAAGTGCAGTCGTTCAGACTTGATCTGACACCGAGCTTGAAAAAGTGAGGGTTACCGTTTTTGATAGAGGTGCGAACCAAACATCAAAACACGAAAGGTAACCCTCATTCTGGTATTGTCAACTTAACGAATACGGTGCAGGAATTGACTGTTTTGTTGAGGCAAATCACATCACATATGTGAGATTGCAGGCGCAGGTATCCTGCTCCCAAATTGCAAAGCCTCGATCACGAAGGATGCGGCAGCTTTTTGCGCTCAGTAAATGGCGCTGATGACGAAAAAGGTTGTTTACCAGCCCATGGAAGGAGAGAAACTGCTGGCTTGTCTTTGCGCTTTGAAACGCTTCATTTTTCGTTCACGTTGTCGAGTGGGTTGGTGCGAAAGCTCAGCTCGATTGTTTTGATACCGACCTGTCTCATGTGGTGCTCCGGGTGATAATTCTTTCAATGCGGCTCGGTAGCTGCGGAGTTTATTGGTCACGATCTTGTATGGACGTATGCCTGTTTTCCGAAACAACTTGCGGAAGAAACGAAGCGCCGCTTGTTTGTTGCGCTTACGTTGGACCAAGATGTCGATTTCTTCGCCATCCTGATCGACTGCTCGCCAAAGGTAGTGCCGTTCACCTCGAATGTTGATAAAAACCTCATCCAAATGCCACCAACCTGACCAGCAGACTTGCGCAGTTTTTTAGCGTTAGTGGATGGCGATTTAAGCCAAGGCGATATTTCATGAACGTGGGGAGTGTCTAAAATCTCGTGGCGATTCAAGAGTATAAAGGTCACTCTCTGTTGTCCTGTAGTTTGATTCTCGACTTGTTCAATTCTTCAGTCTCTTCTGGAAAGGTTACTGGAAGGAGTAGAGCCAGTTGCAATTGAGTTGTCACATCCTTTTGCCGTCCCATACGTTTATAAATTTTGGCAAGGTTATAGCGGTGGGCAATCCGGTCGTGTATTTCGATGGCTTGCCATAAAAGGATTTCTGCCTCTGCAAGCGAGGCTTCAGGTAAGCCTCCATAGATAATTTTTGCAAAGGTTCGGGAAAAAAATCCAAGGGCCGAGATTTTGTAGTGCCAGCGACTCAGAACGAGATAAGAAATATCGTCATCCGGTGCTAAGGAAATAGCTTTCTCTATGTTCTCTTTAACTTCTCTTGAGAGCTTGATTTGAGTTTTCGTGTTGGCGTTTTTTGCTCGAGATCCGAGAGTGATTGCCAGCCATTTGTAGCCTTCGCTGTAGTCTGGATTGGTTTTGACGACATTTCGGCAAAGTTTTTCAGCCTCTTGATAGTGTCTTTCGGCTTCTTCGTCTGATTCAGCGATACGACCCATTTCATATTGTGCTCGAGCCATCCGCCAGTTTTTTTCTTTCGATTGAGGTCCCGCATCAGGCAGGTCTTGTAGTCGCTGCCAGGCTTGTTGATTCTCTCCCTGGTTTAGCAGTTCGTCTATTTTCTGGAAGGTTGTCGCTGTTCCTTCGCCTTCCAGGGCAAAAGCATTATTTAGCGTTAGAAGGGTGAACAGGGCAATCGTCAAAATGACGGTCTGGAACAGGATTTTCATCTCTGAGTATCTCATTATAGATCGTGTTCGTTATGTGGAAGCAGTCGTCTCAGTCAAATCAATTATGGTTGAAGATTTGGGTGATATTTCCATTCTCTATCTGAAATACCCGGTCAGCTACTTCAACTAATGCGGTTTGGTGACTGATTGCCAGCATTGTCAATTGTCCGCGAAGATCCTTCAATGTCTGGCAGATTGATGCTTCAGTTTTTGGGTCGAGGGCACTGGTCGCTTCATCGAGGATCAATAGTTGCGGCCGGTGAACCAAGGCTCTTGCAATGGCTATCCGCTGGCGTTGCCCTCCGGAGATTTTTGTGCCACGTTCGCCAACGATGGTCTCTATTCCTTCAGGCATTTTCTCTACAAAATCCCATGCTCCAGAAGCTCTAAGAGCATATTCCACATTCTCGATTGTGAGAGATGGCTCTCCCAACGTGACATTTATGAAGATACTGTCATGGAGTAGTATAGTGTCTTGAGGAACATACCCGATCATCCGCCGCCAACTTCTAAGATTAAGTTCTGCAAGAGGAACACCGTCAATAAGGACCTCTCCTTTGACCGGCTGGAAAAATCCGGTAATTAAGTCAATCAGAGTTGTTTTCCCGGCGCCTGAAGGTCCAATGATCGATGTGAACGTGCGACTCGGGATCTCTAGAGAGACATTCTTCAGAATCATCTTCTCCACGTAACCAAAATCAACATTTTTGATGCTGATTCCTTGTTCCAGAGTCGCTGTAATTTTACCTCCCGGTGATTCTTTCTGCTGCTGTGCATTAGTGATTTTTTCCTGAAGAGACCAGTAGGCGCTTTCACTGATGACCATTTCCTGATATTTGCGCTGAACTTTTCCTGCTTGTGATAGCATCCGGGACATGAGAAAGATCAGCACCATGACTTTGGGCAGATCCATCCCCAAGGGAACCAGCATCAGGTAAAGGCCAACGATTACCAGAAGGGTCATCATGGGCTCTTGGATGCCGCGCAGGGCCGATTTACTAATGACCTGTTTGCGCAGGGCCTTATTCAGCTTGATGGTCTCCGATGAGAGCAGTTCATCAGCCAGATTCTCCCGGCCCATAGCTTTGAAGGACTTCAACGATTGCAAGCTGTCGGACAGTTGTGCAAGTAACGATTGCAGCAGGCGGGTCTGTTTTCTGCCGGCTCGTTTGGCTTTTCTGACCATATTGAAAAGCAGATAGATCACCACAGAGCCTGCAGTCATGAAGATCAAGGTTATTTTCCAGGAGACCAAAAGAGCCACAATGAAATATGCTAAGACCTGAATCACCATGGCGATGGCCGTTGCAGCTTTAAGATAAGCAGATGCGGCGCGCATAACTTCGGTTCCTGCTGCATTTGTCATGCTGCCGACGCGCTGATCCAGAAAATATCCCCAACGGGTTGACAGCAGGGCACGCAACAGCGTGAGGCGGAGGTCGGTGGCAACATGGGCAACCGTATAGCCCACCTTTCGATCGGCAAGGAAAATAAGGAGACTTCTCAAAAAGGCACCGAACAGAATAACCATGAGCAGTGACCCCACTGTTGGGGCAATACCCAGGAACAATAAGGCAGAGTTTACAAAATTGCCAATGTCCGGGTCTGCTGCTGATCCGGCAGTTGCCGCTGTTGGAAGATTAATGGCTTTTTGCAGCAAAGGTAACAGGGCTGTAAGTCCTA
>JASJGU010000182.1:0-4204 GCA_033791385.1 Desulfuromusa sp. | reverse complement strand
AGAAAAATTAAAAAAAGCAAATGTTGGAAGCTTAAACGCATTGCTCAATGCCGGTTGTACTAAAAAAGGAAGAAAAGAATTGGCCGAAAAATCAGGCATTGACGAAAAAGTAATCTTAAAATGGGTAAACTTGGCAGACCTGTTCCGCGTCAAGGGAGTTGGTACTCAATATTCCGAACTATTGGAAAAAGCCGGTGTGGATACAGTAAAGGAATTGAGAAATCGTAATCCGGAAAATTTGCACGCTAAAATGATTGAAGTGAATTCTGCAGGTCGTGCTTTGGTGCGTCAACTGCCCGGACTAAAAGTTGTTGAAAATTGGGTTGCAGAAGCTAAAAAAGTAGAACCGATGGTAACTTATTAATCCATAGTCTAAATTTTAATATCTAATTTGGAGGTAAAAAAATGGGAATGTTTGATTTTTTAAAAGATGTTGGCGCCAGTATTTTTGGCGGTGGAAAAGATGAAGCTGAGGAAATTTCAAAATTGTTGACAGCTGACCTTGGAGATAAGATAAGCGATCTCAAGGTTGAATTTAATGACGGTGTTGTACCATTGTCTGGCAATTGTGACTCCCATGCCACTAAAGAGAAGGCTGTATTGTTGGCAGGTAATGTCCAAGGTGTAGCCAATGTAGATGATGAAAATTTATCTGCACCAGATCCTGTAGAAGAAACAGAATTTTATACTGTCTCAAAAGGAGACTGGCTTTCCAAAATTGCTAAAAAGTATTATGGCGATGCAAAAAAATATAATGTTATTTTCGAAGCAAATCGTGAAGTAATAAAAGATGCGGATCTTATCTACCCCGGACAAGTTTTACGCATCCCCAAACTTTAATCTCATTTAGGGTTTTGATTCAGTAAAATTACATGAAAACAGGTTTACAATTGGAGTAAGCTGTGGCTTGACATTTATCCCCCACATGCTAAACTTTTCAGAATTGTGGTATAATCTATTATAAACCTGATTTATGTCTATGTAGAAATTCCATCTATTGAAGATTCCTCACAGCAGGCTACGGGGAATGAGCTCGCTATTTCAGTTCAATAAACCAAGCAACTTAGATGTACTTTTGTAAAAGGAGGATGTTATGCCAGTCGCCAAAATTACTGAGATTTCAGCTACGTCAAAAGAAAGTTTTGATGATGCCTTGAACGCCGGCATTAAGCGCGCCAACAAAACATTAAATAATGTCAAGAGTGTTTGGATTAAAGATCAACAAGCTGATATTGAAAATGGAAAAATCGCGCAGTACAAGGTGCTTCTGAAGGTGACCTTTGTGCTCGAAGATTAGATTTTCTGAATATCGGGTCAGTTTCAAACTACTTAGTATATAACACCAATAGGCTCTATGACATCAAATATAGACAGCCGCTAACATGAACTGCGCCATCAAATCGCTTGGCTGTCTCTTAAGCCCTTTTTTACATACACCAATTGCGTCATCATAAAGCTGAAGAGCTTTTCGTGCATATTCTTCGGCTAATGGCACATTCCTTCAATGAGTTGAATCTGCATTTCACTTAATAAATCTCTCATTATGTCATCTTGAAGTTCAAAGAAATTTTCCAGTTTACGATCATAACGTTTTGACCACTTGTGGTATCCTGAAATAGCGTCAATTAACTGAGCTGTAATCCGCACACGGTCATTTTCCTTTCTTACGCTCCCCTCCAAAATATACCGAATACCGAGTTCTTCGCTTATCTGTTATACTTTTACAGGCTTTGATTTGAATACCAAGCCTACTCTTTTTTAGATAAAAATTAAAGTGAAGGCTGCTTATTGGAAAAGAGAGGTCTGAGCGTCAAATTTGTCTGCCGACTAATAAGGAGCAACTGTTCGTTATTGAAGATTACAATTGTGTCTGTAATCTTCAATCAAGAGCCGATTGAATAGGCCATTATGTGAGCCTAAGGTCATGAATCCATATCGTCCGAAATTCTGCCTTTTCAATCGCTTTTTAAAAAAAATCTCTGTCTTCTGCAGTTGTTCACAGTGGCAAGGTCATCAATGCCTCTTTCTTTAATCGTTAACAGTTGCCAGATTTATTGTTCTGATATTCATTAGATATTGACTTTTATCAACAACATATGGTATAAAATGGAGTCTATCAATACTATATGTGGCATCGCTTAACAATTAACCAGACAAAAAATTAAAGATTTTTGAATAATAACCGATAGTAAAGACAGTCGCTCTGAGGACTCAGCGAGGAAATATTGTTGCTGAGCGCTTAATAATATAAAAGCTATTTACACCCAATCTCTCTTCAGGTCCACGAGCACTTAGAGTCCTGCTATATAGGCATTGACGTAAAGATACCATTTCCAGGCACACGGACATTTAGAGTCAATAATTTACGCTTAACTATCGTTGATATAAATTTGAATGGAGAAGATTCTAAAAACCTGGCTGTATAATCAGTGCAGGATGATGTCCGGAACAACACATGCCGTGTTGTTAACGGGCCCACCTGACGAAGGGCCGTATAACCGAGCCCTGCTCTGGCCCGATGAAGGATGTGATTTCGCCGTGCTGTCACTTGTTGCCCAGACGGCCCTGCAAAAAAAGCAGCCGGTGATAAACACTAGATTCGACATTGTTGAAAAGACCGGCGAGCCCCTGGATGGGTTGGCCTGTCCACTTTTTTTGAACGGTAAGTTGTTCGGGGTTATCGCCATGCAGATGACCCATCGCTCACAGCCAATGCAGAAGGCAACGGTGCAGCAAGTTCAGGCTGGAACGAAATGGCTTGAAGCCATGATCCTGATGCAGAGTTCAACTGCCAAGGAGCAACTGGTCAATCTTGTCGATCTGATCGCTGCCGCACTGGAACATGAGCAGTTCAAGGTAGCCGCGACCGAGGTGACCAACGAACTTGCTCAACGCTTTTCCTGTCAACGTGTCAGTCTCGGTTTTCTGCGTTACAGCCGGGTGCGGGTCGAGGCTCTGTCCCACAGTTCCGGAATCGACCAGCAATCGAACCAGGTTCGAGCCATTCGGGATGCTATTAGCGAGTCTCTGGATCAGGGAACCACAATTGTATATCCAATGGAGTCCAATGCCACCCCTGTAGTCACTCGGTTCCATGCCCGACTGGCGAAAGCGCAGCAAGAGGCGGCGATCTGCACGGTGCCACTGATAAAAAATGGCAAAGTCATCGGGGCACTGTTGTTGGAACGCCATGCGAACAAACCTTTTAGTGCTCAAACGGTGGAACAGTGTGAGCAGATTGGACTGCTGCTCGGCCCGGTGTTGGAAGCCAGAAGACGAGATGAGCGACCCCTGCCCCTAAAGATCTTCGATTCCCTGAGAAGCGGCTGTGTCAAACTGTTCGGTCCGCGCCACCTAACGCTGAAAACGGCTATCAGTCTGACCGTAGTTTTGCTCGTCTGGATTTCCATGACCAGTGCAATGTTTCGCATCTCCTGCGATTCCGTGCTGGAAGCGGAGGTCTGTCGAGCAATTGTGGCGCCGCAAAAAGGTTTTATTGCGGAAGCCCATGTCCGCGCCGGCGATCTGGTTCAAGAGGGGGATCTGCTGGCGACCCTGGATGACCAGGACCTGCGGCTCGAACAGCGCAAGTGGCAAAGTCAGCGTTCCCAGCTGCTCAAGGAACACCGCAAAGCTCTGGCCGGATCGGATCGCGCCGAAGTTGCCATTCTCAATTCCAAACGTGCTCAGGCCGAAGCGCAGCTGAGCCTGGTCGAGCAGCAGTTGGCGCGTGCAACGCTTGTGGCACCATTTTCAGGCCTGATTGTCAAGGGTGACCTGAGCCAGGCTCTGGGCTCACCCGTCACGCGGGGCGAGGTGTTGTACGAAGTGGCCCCGACCGACGAATACCGGGTTGTCCTGAAGATTGACGACCGGGATATCGGTCTGATCTCACTGGGGCAACAGGGGCGATTGAAATTGTCCGGGATTCCGGACAACTCGATCAACATCACCATCGATCGGCTGACTCCCGTGTCAGCCTCCGAGGAGGGGCGCAACTACTTTCGCGTCGAAGCGATCATGGAAAGCCATTCGGATCTGATGCGTCCGGGTATGGAAGGGATTGCAAAAATCGAGATTGGCCGGGAAAAGCTGCTTTGGATCTGGACCCGGCGATTGGTTGACTGGCTGCGCCTGTTTGTCTGGAACCGGATGCCATAATGAGTGGTGAGTATAGAAAGAATGAACGTCGAACATCGAACGT
>JASJGU010000181.1:0-4202 GCA_033791385.1 Desulfuromusa sp. | reverse complement strand
CGAGCAACTTACGCTCGATAACGCGACCGTCTTCATTTTCGACATCTTCGGTATAGAAAGGAATTTCGAAATGTTCCTCAACCGTTTTTCCCGGAGGCAGACCGGTGTCATTGATGATACCGCTCTTCTCATAAGGACCACGGCCCATTTTATCGCCACGACCCATTTTCTGAGGCATTGGCATGTAAATTTTATCTTGACTAAATAATTCATCACCCTCGCTGTCAACTGCACTTACCGACAGAACCAGTCGGTTAGGGGTCGGTCAGCCATCAGGGATGGCGTGGCCGGTGCGGTTGGTCATTTTGACTTTAACGATTGCCTTCGGTGTTCTCAACCTTCCATCAAGCCAGTTAGCGCCGTATGCTTCGACCTCAAAGTCAACAGCTGCATCAGACATAACTTTGGAGCGATAGCTCTGCATATCATGCCCCAGACCACTTTTTTCCATGTGGCATTCCTGGCAGGTTTCGGTTCCACCTTCAGCAGTATAAGCCCAGAGGTAACTACCATAAGCTGTTGCACATTGCGTTGGGTTATCCAACTCGAAGTTTGGACCGAGTCCATGGCACTGACCACAGAAAATTGATTCGCTCATAATCGGACTAACCTTGGCATGCGGGTAGGCTTCATCCTCATGCTCACCATCGCTGGAGCCATAGACAGTTCCAGCTTGAGGGTAGCCATCAGTCCATTTATGGGTAATTGCCATGCGGTTATGACAGACCAGGCAGTTGATGTTCAGGCTCAGAAGAATGGCTTTCGTCTCTTCGAACTTCTCGGTGTCATCATTGCGGTAAGCATCCATCAGCGTATAGATATCGCCGATGAATTCTTTAGCAACGGCATCAGTCGCATCTGCCAGTTGTGGCAGGTGACATTTAGCGCATCCCATCAGGTGTTCGACTTCAACATCTTCAGGGTTTACCGCACCGGAAAAAGCCCAGGACAATACCCCGTTTTCCAGAGCAGACTTCATGGTCGCGGCGGTCCGGCCGGTCCCATACACAGGGCGGGAGTGAGCGGAGCGAGCCCACTCGTCATGGGTCTCCTCATGGCAATCAATACAGCCAGTTGAATCGTACATGGCGACCAGTTCAGCAATTGAGGTGGCCTTGCCCGTTTTAGCGACAATCGTACCGTCCTTGCCGACACCGGCTGCAAACACTGGTGTCGAAAGGAGGGTAAAGACCGCCACGCAAACTAAAACAGTTGCCAGCGAAATTCTTTGTTTCTTCATGATTTATCCTCGATCAGAGATAGTCTTTAAGTTACAAAGATCAAAGCAAACAGCAACAAGTGATCTTAACAACCCTGCATCATGTCGTTACCGCTCTTTTTAGGCTTGGAAGCCTTTTCGTCGAGCTTGATCTCAACCTTGGAACCAACTGCGAGTTTCGCCGCTTTCCCCTTGGTTATTTCAATCGTTACAGTCTTCCCTTTGACTTTGGTAACTTTGCCCTGATAGTCAGCGGCAAAAACAAAACCGGACAGGCTAACAACCATCATCATAGCGGCCAACAAAGTAATTATTTTTTTCATAATATTCTCTCCTGTGTAAATTAAGCGTTGAAATGCCCCCGAAGCCACAAGACCCCGGGGGCAAATATATTCAGTCCCTGCTTAGAAGACTACCTGAACCTGGGTGATAAAGGTATTTGCATCTTCGCCGGCAGAATTATCGTCGTAGTCTAGCGTGGAATATTGCATGGTTATTTTCAGGTTTTGACCACGAAGATAGTAGTTGAAACCACCACCGTACCAGTTAACGTCCTGGTCGTGGAGATCGTTAAGTTCGGCGAAAGTCCAACCTTCTGCACGACCGAAGAACTGCAGAGGCAAGTTCGGCAACATGTAAGCAGCCTTGACGTATCCGCCGTTCCTCTCGCCCCTCAGGCCAGTCACGTCATCATTAGGCAGACCATCTTGGTAGGCATCATCAAAGTCGTAATCAACATATGCTGCGGAGGCGGTGAAGGTACCTATATCTTCAAGCGGATACTCGGCGAAGACATCTACGGTCCAGGCAGAATAATCTTCTGAGTCGGTCCCGGCATAAGCAACATCATTCTCAAGCTGATAAGCAGCACCAATCGTCAGCACCTTTTTCTTGCCCATATAGGTACCCTTGTACCCGTAGTTTTTTTCGGGATCTAGCAGAGAGACGTGAACACGTCCCGAGTAACGCAGATTGGACTTGGGCGCAGACTTGGAGTCATTGCGGCCATTCATGACGTCGAAACGATACTGAAACTTGTCTTCAAACAGATTGCCCCACAGAGCCACACCTTTGTCACGAGTCGTAACAAATGGTGCGCGGATAAAAATCGAGCGATCCATAGTCAGAGGAGCTTCACAGGCTTCAAGATTTTCACGGGTCAGATTGTACTTAAATTTACCCATCCAGACGTTGGCGCTGTTATTGATCCTGTAGCGAAAAACGGCATCCAAAATCTGAAAATCTTTATTGTCACCATCGGACACACCGAAGGGTTGTATATTATTGTCCTCGTTATATTCGGTTTGCACGTACACGCCAAAGCTGTCACCATAGGCGCCTGTCAGCGCCAGACGGTTGCGCCGAAAATTAAATTCTGTCGTATTGTCATCGCCGTCAGATCCAGAACCGGTATCAGTGGTCGCAAATTGGAACTGACCTTTGTAATCTAATTTCAACAGGCCTTGGTCTTCATCACCGAACGTCCAGATTGGCCCGGCAAAAGCCGAGCTTGCTATCAGGCAGAATGCTGCGGTTAGCAAACTGATCTTTTTGAAATTTACCATACTAAAAGTCTCCTTTTTATATGTTCCACTCCGTCATATGACGGAGTGGAACGAAGTAGATATCCTGTTATTTAACAACCGCCGCCCAAATCACCATCGCCTTCAGTTGGCGGTGCAGTTTCTGAATCAGGACTGGTAGGTGCCTGGATCTGATAGTCGAAGTCGATATTTTCAATCTGATTAGCTGCGGTATCAGCTGGATCCAAAGTTAATGCAGTCGGATCAGTATCAAACGCATCAAGATCACCTAAGGCATCCAGCCCGTAGTTGACTTCTTCCATATAGGTCGCATTGTCAACGGCCCAAGCTTCGAGGGCGTAGCCGCCACTGTTTTCGCTGGCACTCAACTCGCCGCCGTTGTCGACATTGTCAGACAAAGCGCCCCACTGGCTCCAAGAACCATCATAGAGCATGGTATCGACATTCAAGATAGCGTCATAAAGGAAGTAGCCGTAAGCGCCGAGATTCCCCTTCGTGCAATAGGGAAGGGCAGGATATGAGAATGATTCATCCGTACTGAAATCACTCACGACGATGTCGTATTCAGCCATCAGGCTGATCATCTCGCCCCGAGACAGCCAAAGTCCTTCGTCATCGAAATACGGATAGCGGTCCATGTATCGGCCATTATTGATATTGCCATTAAAGACAGCGCCACCAGTGGAACCGGCTGCGGTGCTATCACCACGGAAATCGACAGGAGTACCACGGCGATCACGTGCCGCATCCATCATCTCTGAAAGTGAGGCACGAACTTGTGTATTGGTCATAAGTTCGGCAACGGTGAGAGATCCCGCATCGGCAATGGTCGGTACGTCTGTCGTCAGCATGGCAGCAGGCCAAGCGGCATTGTGACCATTCAGCACTTTGAGTCGGTTTTTCGGGACGCCCCAATAGCGTAAAGTGAAGTACAGACGGGACGGGTAATAGCTGACACTCGAACTAGTTGTAAGAACAATCGTCGTGTTTTCATCGATCCCGGCAACGTCCAACAATGACTGAAACTTTTCGGCGCCCAGAACCATATTGTAACCATCGATAGGCCCTTCGAAACGATTTTCAGCTCTGTCACCGCTACTCCAGTATACTGCACCTGGAATATGTCCGGCCGCATAACCCGCCTCACTGGTAATATCTACGATTACAACACGCTCATTCCCATCGAGAGGCGCATTTACCAGATCTTCCCATGCCATCAGGGTGTCCGCGTCAATCAGAGCGGTGGGGGTGCTAGTTGTGTCAGGGTCGGTAAAAGGCGATACGCCAGCCAATGCGGCTGCCTCATCGGCTGCTTCAATCTGACTTTGGACGGTATCCAAGTCATTAACAGGATTCGAACCTGTAAAAGGAGTGGGCTGTGGAACGTCACCAACAGCAAGCTGAAGAAAAGTAATTGAACTTGGAACAGACGGATCTGT
>JASJGU010000180.1:0-15203 GCA_033791385.1 Desulfuromusa sp. | reverse complement strand
GGTCATATGATTCATTATCCAATTCCACAAGGAGTGAAAAGATGCCAGATTTCAAGTATCAGGATCCAATGCCACTCGGCACCGACACAACCAAGTATTACAAAATTGAAGGTTCCGAAAAATTTGTCAGTGTTGTTAATTTTGATGGACAAGATGTTCTCAAGGTTAACCCGCAAGCTCTGACGGTGCTTTCTAACACTGCCATGCGGGATGTTTCATTCCTGCTTCGACCTGAGCACAATGAGCAAGTAGCAAAAATTCTCAGCGATCCGGAAGCTTCTGCAAATGACCGTGTGGTAGCGAAGGCGTTTTTGCGTAATGCAGAGATTTCAGCTAATTTTGAACTCCCCTTCTGTCAAGATACCGGAACCGCAACAGTTGTTGCAAAAAAAGGACAACAAGTCTGGACTGGCGGCAACGACGCGGAACGTATTTCTGAAGGCGTCTTCAAAACCTACACTGAAGAGAACCTGCGTTACAGCCAGACTGTCGCTCTCGATATGTATAAAGAAAAGAATACGGGGACAAACCTGCCCGCACAGATTGATCTGTATGCAACGGAAGGTGATGCTTACAAGTTCCTTTTTATTGCCAAGGGTGGCGGATCTGCTAACAAATCCATGCTCTTTCAGGAGACTAAAGCACTGCTTAACCCCGAAAAGCTAGAAGAGTTTCTTCTGCAAAAGATGAAAACTATCGGTACCGCAGCTTGCCCTCCTTACCATTTGGCATTCGTCATTGGCGGAACCTCTGCTGACGCCTGCATGAAAGCAGTAAAACTTGCAACAGCTCACTATCTGGATGAACTACCAACTGAAGGAAATGACCACGGCCAGGCTTTCCGTGATATTGAACTTGAAGCTAAAGTTCTCAAAATGGCTCAAGAGCTTGGAATCGGCGCACAGTTTGGTGGTAAATACTTTGCCCATGACGTACGGATTATTCGTCTGCCGCGTCACGGTGCATCCTGTCCGGTTGGCATGGCAGTCTCCTGCTCCGCTGACCGTAACATCAAAGCAAAAATTACCAAAGACGGGCTTTTTGTTGAGGAGATGGATCGCAATCCGGGTCGTTTGATCCCTGATGAATTACGCACCCAGAAAAGCCTTGGCACCCAGATTGATCTCAATCGACCCATGGTTGAAATTCTGGCGGACTTGACCAAGCTGGAAGTTGGTGCTCCGCTGCTACTTAATGGCACTATTGTGGTGGGTCGGGACATCGCTCATTCTAAGTTTAAAGAGATCCTTGATAGTGGCAAACCACTACCAGATTATCTGAAAAACCATCCAATTTATTATGCTGGACCAGCCAAAACCCCGACAGGCAAAGCTTCTGGATCTTTTGGACCCACCACAGCAGGACGGATGGACAGCTATGTTGATCTGCTCCAGAGCAATGGTGGCTCAATGGTCATGATCGCCAAAGGAAATCGCAGCCAACAAGTGACCGATGCCTGCGCCAAGCATCGTGGTTTTTACCTCGGTTCCATTGGTGGCCCAGCGGCTGTTCTGGCTGAAGAAAATATCAAGAAGGTCGAATGTATTGACTTCCCGGAATTGGGAATGGAAGCTGTTTGGAAGATTGAAGTTGAAAACTTCCCGGCATTTATTCTGGTGGACGATAAAGGTAACGACTTTTTCAAGACCCTTGGCCTGTAAGCCAGATTTTTTCCAACACAACCCGCAAAAGCCCCGGCTATTCTGCCGGGGCTTTTCTTTTTATAAAAAATGGGTGATTATCTGAGGAAGTTTTAGCGGTACCCCTTCTCCATAAGGGAGAAGGTGGCCGTAGGCCGGATGAGGGGAAGTTTTCTGAAATAATAAGAAATTCGGGGTAATACTACCCCCCCTCACCCTAACCCTCTCCCTCAGGGAGAGGGAATATTTCCAATAAATAACCTCTAGTGGGACATCCCATGTACGAAAAACTCATAAAACTCTATGAACGCATCGTTCTCAAACACCCGATTCTGACAATCCTTCTGGTTCTTTCTCTGGTCATCGGTATTGGCAGCTATGCCAGAGACTTTCGTCTGGACGCATCGGCTGACTCATTGCTCTTAGAAAATGATCAGGATTTGAAATATTTTCGCGCCATCAACACTAAATATGGCAGTGCGGAATTTCTGGTTATCAGCTACTCACCGAAGCAAGATCTGTATGCCACTGAGACATTGGAAGATCTACGAAAGCTCCGTGACAGTCTCCTGAAGATTGAGCGGGTTGGATCGATACTCAGCATTCTCGATGTCCCACTGATCGACAGCCCACGCCTGACCTTGAGCGATCTTAAAAATGGTGTTCGCACCCTGGAATCACCCGATATCGATATCGACCTTGTTCGTAAGGAATTTAAAAACAGCCCATTTTACAAAAGCCTTCTGGTCAGCCCTGATGCGAAAACAACCGCCCTGCAGGTTAACTTTGAACGGGATGAGGCCTACCATACGTTGCTGCAACAGAGAAATGCTCTGCGAGAGAAGCTCTTGGCAAACCCGCTCACCGCAGCAGAAGCTACCGAACTTGAGCAAGTCAGTCAAAGATTTGATCAGTACAGCCGCGATCTGGCAGAGCAGGAAGCTCTCGATATTGCCCAAATTCGCACGATCATGAAACAACACCATAGTCATGCTGAACTGTTTCTTGGCGGAGTACCAATGATTGTCGCCGACATGATCAGTTTTATTCGCCACGATCTGGCTGCATTTGGCCTTGGAGTTCTGGTTTTTCTGGTATCGATGTTGCTCTTGATCTTTCGTCAACCCCGCTGGGTCATTTTACCTATGGTCTGTTGTTTTGCCTCGGTTCTGTTTATGTTCGGCTTCCTCGGGCTGGTCGGCTGGAAAGTCACTGTCGTTTCTTCCAACTTTACTTCGTTGCTATTGATTATCACCCTCTCTCTCTGTGTCCACCTGATTGTGCGTTACAATGAATTGTATGATGAAATTCCCGGTGCTGATCAAGCCACCATGGTTAAAGAGATGGTACGGGGTAAAGCTATTCCCAGCATCTATACGGCTCTGACGACTATTGTTGCTTTTGCTTCTTTATTGACCAGCGATATTCGACCGGTCATTGATTTTGGCTGGATGATGGCCATCGGCATCAGTTTTGCCCTCGTCATTTCATTTGCTGTTTTCCCTGCGGGATTAATGCTCTATAAAAAACCGGTTAAATTCTCACCACGCTTTGATATCACCGGCATCATTACCCGCACCTGCGCCCATTGGGTTGAACACCATGGAAAACTGACTCTGACAATCTTTGCCGCCCTAGCCATGATAAGTGTTATCGGTATCTCAAAATTGACCGTAGAAAACCGCTTTATTGACTATTTCAAACCAACCACCGAAATTTATCAGGGGATGGAGTTGATTGACCAGCAACTCGGGGGCACCACGCCCCTAGATGTCATTATTGATGCCGATCCAGATTTTTTTGCCAATCAGGCACAAGCAGCGACAACGACAGAAGCTGACCCCTTTAACGATGACTTTTTCAATGAAGAAGAAGCCGTTGCAGGTCTTTCTGGAAGTAGCTACTGGTACAACAATTACCAGATTGCCACCCTGAATAAAATCCATAATTATCTTGATGGGTTGCCTGAAACCGGGAAAGTTCTCTCAATGGCAACCACCATGACTCTGATGCAACAGTTAAATGATGATCTCCCACTGGACAATATCTCTCTTGCAGTGATTCACAAAAAGTTGCCGGACATCATCAATGAATCGCTCTTTCGTCCTTATATGTCAGAGGATGGCAATCAGGTTCGCTTTTCCCTGCGGGTGATCGATTCCAATCCAAATCTGCGGCGCGATTCCTTGTTAAATAAAATTCGCCACGATTTGACTGAAAAGCTAAAGATTAAGCCTGAACAAATCCATCTGACTGGCATGTTCGTCCTGTACAATAATGTCCTGCAAAGCCTATTCAGTTCACAAATCAAAACCATTGGCGTGGTTTTTCTTGTCATTATGGCAATGTTTATTATTCAGTTCCGGTCTTTACGCCTAGCAATCATTTCAATTATTCCCAATCTAATATCTGCTGGAATGGTTCTCGGCTTAATGGGTTTGCTGAATATTCCTCTCGATATAATGACCATTACTATTGCAGCCATTACTATCGGCATTGCTGTAGATGATACAATTCACTATGTACATCGCTTCAATGATGAAATTTTAATTGATGGCGATTATCTGGCGGCCATGAAGCGCTGCCATGACAGCGTTGGACGGGCGATGTATTACACCTCGATCACTATTATTATCGGATTTTCAATTCTGAGCCTGTCCAACTTTATTCCAACCATCTATTTTGGTCTTTTCACCGGTCTGGCCATGCTGATTGCCATGTTCGCTAATTTGACCCTGTTGGCATTACTGTTAATTCTCTGGAAACCACAAAAAGCAGCTAATAACGAAATCCATGAACAATAATATAGCTGGCGCGCGGCTTCTAAATAGGCTAAGGTGCGCGTCTTTTGCCAAAATAACATTTAAAATACAACAGGAAACCTATGTCTGAAGAAAACAGTCCATCCTTTCAAGATCTAAATCTCGCTCCAGCACTATTAAAAGTAATCAAGACCGTCGGCTACGAGACCCCAACACCGATCCAGGCACAAAGCATTCCGCCCCTTCTGGAAGGGCGTGATCTCCTCGGGCAGGCACAAACCGGCACCGGGAAAACAGCCGCCTTCTGCCTGCCATTACTCAGCCGCCTTAATCCCAAGTTAAAAGCACCACAGATCCTGGTATTAACACCGACTCGGGAGTTAGCGCTGCAGGTTGCTGAGGCGATGCAGACATATGCGCGCCACCTAAAGGATTTCCAGGTTTTACCGGTTTATGGTGGGCAAAACATGGGTCAACAGTTGCGCCAGTTGCAACGCGGTGTTCAAGCCATTGTCGGCACACCGGGTCGGATCCAGGATCATTTGCGGCGAGGAACCCTTAAACTCGATAAATTAAGTTGCGTCGTTATTGATGAAGCAGATGAAATGTTGAAGATGGGTTTTATTGATGATGTTGATCAGATCCTCACACACGTCCCAGAAGACCATCAAACCGCCCTGTTTTCTGCAACCATGCCGAATGAAGTTTTAAGTGTCGCACGTAAACACTTGAAAAATCCGGTTGAAATCAGAATCAAAAGTAAATCTTCTACCGTCGACAAAATTTCACAACATTTCTGGCAAGTCAAAGGTCTGCACAAACTTGATGCTTTGACGCGCATTCTGGAAGCTGAAGAAATTGATGGCATGCTGATTTTTGTCCGCACCAAAGTTGCCACCGTGGAACTTGCGGAAAAACTGGAAGCACGCGGATTTTCCAGTGCTGCGCTTAACGGCGATATGACTCAAATGCTGCGGGAGAAAACCGTTGAGCGGCTAAAAGACGGTTCTCTTGACATTGTTGTCGCGACCGACGTTGCTGCCCGCGGTCTAGATGTTAAAAGGATCAGTCATGTCATAAATTACGACATCCCTTACGACACGGAAGCCTACATCCACCGCATTGGTCGAACCGGGCGCGCCGGACGCGAAGGGAAAGCAATTCTGTTTGTAGCCCCACGTGAAAAAAGGATGCTCGCTGCAATTGAAAGAGCCACACGACAACCAATTAAAGCGATGGCGTTACCAAGTCGCAAAGATATAACCAGTCGACGCATCAACTTGTTTAAGGAACAGATCTCCAGTGCAATGGAATCTGAGGATATGGAATTTTTTGAGGAACTGATCGACGAATATCAGAGCGAATACGATATTGGCCATCGTAAGATTGCTGCCACACTTGCTTTTTTGTTGCAGAAAGAACGCCCTTTAAACCCCGACGAGACTTTTGTCGAAGAAGTCCATGTAGAACGCCCAGAACGTGGTACCCATCAGAGACGCGAAAAAAAAACCGGCGACGAAATGATGCAAACTTATCGTATTGAGGTTGGTCGGAAGCATGGTGTTGAACCGGGAAATATTGTTGGTGCAATCAGCAACGAAGGAAAAATCAATAGCCGTGAGATCGGGAGAATTCGCTTATTTGACCAGTTTAGTCTGGTCGACTTACCGAAGAATCTTTCTCAGGACATTCTACACAAACTAAAGGGGGTCTGGGTCTGTGATGAACAATTACAGATCAGTCCGGACAGCGGTTACCACAGTGACACGCGAGAAAACTCAAACAAGCGACGATCCTTTATCAAGGGGAAAACCGGCGACAGTCGTGGCTATAAACCTGGAGCAAAAAAAACACCTTTCAAAAAAAGAGGTCCAAAGCCAGAGAAGAGTTAATCGGTATCATCCGAAAACCTGATACGGCACAAAATAGCTTGGCTGAGTGAAGATCAAAATAACTGCTGCCAAATAGAATTCGCTATCAACGCGGGAAGTTATATCCTGCGGGGAGTCCCTGTTTAGACAGGATAATCTGCCATAACTGATTGTTGCGTGACCGAAAAGAACCAGCACAGGTCAGAAGATAGTAACGCCACATGCGTCGGAAACGTTCATCGTAATTTTTCTTAATTTCCGACCAGGAGCTCTCAAAGTTTTCATACCATGACATCAAGGTTTTATCATAGTCGAGTCCAAAATTGTGCCAGTCTTCAAGAACAAAATAGCCTTCAAAGGAAGAACTGATCTGCTGTGAGGAGGGAATCATCCCGTTCGGGAAGATGTATCGATCAATCCAGGGATCAGTTCTTTCCGATGGGGTATTTCCACCAATGGTATGTAAAAGAAAAAGCCCATCATCTTTCAACAATTCCCTCATTTTTTTGAAATAAGTAGAGTAATTTCTATAACCAACATGTTCAAACATACCGATTGACACAATTCGGTCAAAACTGCCATGCAGATCCCGGTAATCCTGCACCCGGATTTCAACCGGAAGGTCGCGGCAATTTTCCCGTGCTAAATCAGCTTGTGCCGTAGAGATAGTAATACCGACAACTTCAACGCCATAGTTTTCTGCCATGTAACGAGCGGTCCCCCCCCAACCACAACCGACATCCAAGACCCTCTGGCCTTCCTTCAGATGTAACTTTTGACAACTCAACTCAAGCTTGTGCTCCTGAGATTCATCTAAAGTCTGTGCTTTATTCCAATAGCCACAACTATAAATCATCCGCGCATCAAGCATGCGACCGTAGAGATCATTGCCGACATTGTAGTGTTTTTCACCGACCTGATAGGCACGCTTAACAGATTGACAGTTAAGAAATTTCACTTTAAGGGCCGCCAGATAAACAACTAAAGATTTGAACTGCTCGTCAAGGCGAGCTTTAAGCAGGCGGGTAAGAAGTTGGTCAGGTGAGTCAGAATCCCACCAACCATCCATATAGGCTTCTCCAAACCCCAAACTCCCCTGCGCTAACACACGCCGATATAAACGACTATTTTTGACTTGGATATCCCAAGGGCGCTTTCCGTCAATGACAACATCGGCGCGGTGAAGAGCTGTTTCGATGCGCTTACGTAAAATAGTATCAGTCACAGCTTCCTCCTGGTCATAAAAATACACAACAATAAGTCAGACAGGGAATGGATATGGGGGAGTTGATGTTATTCCCTGTTACACAGATGAGTTGATTTTATCACGCGTAAAAAAGTCTAACAAACTAGTGATGGATTTCAAGCCATTTGCATAGATTTAATGAATTGACAGGAGACAGGCAGGCTCGGAAAAACGTGGGGCTGTTTGGAATAAAGACCAATCTCCGCATACAGGAAAGAGGGATTATGTTTCAGAAAACTTATTGTGGTACAAAAGAAGAAGCTTTCTTTATCCGTTTAACAACCGCCACTAACAACGCAATCGCTTGGTCGAGATCTGACAGGGCAAGGGTCTCCACCGGCGTATGCATATAACGCAGTGGAATTCCCAGTAAAGCCGTCGCAACACCACCACGGGATAACTGCATGACGTTAGCATCGTTGCCGGCAGCGCGTGGAACACCAATAATCTGAATTGGTATATTTTCAATCTTAGCAGTTTCAATAAACAGCTTGAACAGAACCGGATTCATATTTGCTCCCCGCGCCAGCACTGGTCCTTTTCCAAGTTCAACTCGCCCGATTGAGGAAGCTTCGACATCGGGATAATCTGTTGCATGGGTCACCTCAACAACAATGCCAACATCTGGCTGAACTCCGTAACTACTGGTCACTGCACCGCGTAGACCTATTTCTTCCTGAACAGTAGATACAGCATAAAGGTCAGCTTCGATAGTCCCCTGGTATTTAATCCGTTTCATGACTTCAGTCACGATAAATGAACCCATTTTGTCATCAAAAGCCCGAGAGGTTGCTCGTTCATTCTGCAGGGTTTGAACCCCGACAGCAAAGGTGACAGGATCACCAATTTGAATGAGTTTTTCGACTTCATCACGGTTGGAGCAACCAATATCGATAAATTGTTGCTTCAATTTAATCACCGTATCCCGATCTTTAGGCTCAATCAGATGGATTGCTTTTTTCCCAATCACTCCGGGAATAGGGCCGTTATCAGTATGTATCGTTATCCGTTGTCCCGGTGAAAGGTGTGGGTCTATCCCGCCGATGGCACCAAAGTAGATAAATCCGCGATCATCGACATACTGCACCATAAAGCCAATTTCATCACAATGACCAGCCAACATCACCCGGGGTCCACCCTGACCACCATCAAGACGCGCAATGAGATTACCCATCACATCGGTTTTAAGATCATCGGCAACACCTTCCAGTTGACGCCTTATGACTCTTTGGGCCGGTTGTTCGAAACCTGAGGGGCTGGGTGTTTCAACCAGTTCTTTCAAAAAGGCAAAATCCTGTTTTTTCATCTATCGACCTTTTGCCCTGGCAACAAGTTCCTCTGAATTTTTTTGTGCCTGTAAAAATTGTTCTTCTGTCATTCCTGCACCCAGCGCAATTTTATGAACCAGTTCGGGGGGAAGGATATCGGTCGGCGCATGGGCGTCGTTATTAATAACGAGTTTCGCACCATATTCTTGGGCCAGTTTCACCACGTGCCCATTGGTCAGCGAATTTCCTTTGCGCGTGGTGATTTCTAAATAGACACCCAATTCTGCAGCTAACTGCACTTCTTCGACAGTTATTAACCCGGGGTGGGCAAGAATATCGACCTTAGCCTTAATCGCAGCCATATTGGTTCCGGGCATAACCGGATCAACAATTGACTCACCGTGCACCAGAATCAACTCAGCGCCATGATCTCTGGCGAGTTGTGCAACATCGGCTATCGATTGCGGTGACACGTGGGTCAGCTCAACACCAGCTAAAACCTGAATATTATTTGCCGCGCCAAATTCATCAACAATATCGACAATATTATCAAGCAGCCACTTGGTATTACTTTTATCAGCGTGATCGGTAATTGCCAGCGCCGTATATCCAGCAACAGAAGCACGCCGAATCAGTTCGGCCGGAACCAGCTCACCATCACTGAAAAATGTGTGCGTATGTAAATCTATCATTTATATTCTCCTATCATTACCGGGCTTCAACCAACTCCCCAATGTGTGAATTTCTTAGCACTTTAGATATTTTGACTGTGACTGTGTGGCCAATCAAGTCTGCTGAACCACTAAAATTAACGATCCGATTCCAGGTTGATCGACCAAACAACTGACCATCCCCCTGCCTGCTCTCCCCTTCGACTAACACCGACAACTCTTGACCGGCGTCGGTTTGCCAGATTGTGGCACTGGTCTCTTGCTGCAATTTAAGCAAACGGTCAAAGCGTTGTTGTTTTTGTACTGCCGATTGATCATCGAGCATCTTCGCCGCAGCAGTTTCGACCCGAGGGGAATAGAGAAAAGTGAAAGCATCAGCATATCCAACTTGTTTAACAAGGTCGAGAGTCGCTTGAAAATCTTCTTCAGTTTCACCCGGGAAGCCAACGATAATATCTGTTGTCAATCGAATCTCCGGACAAACTTTTTTCAAATCCGCAACTTTTTTCAAGTAGTCATTGACCTTATAACCGCGGTTCATCAGTTTGAGAATACGATCAGAGCCACTTTGTATTGGCAGATGGATATGCTTGCACAACTTTTCCAATGAACCAAAACAATCAATCAGCTCCTCGGTTAAATCCTTGGGATGAGACGTTGCAAAGCGGAGCCGTTGCAAGCCATCAATCGCATTAACTTGCTGCAACAGCTGAGCAAAGGATATATCCGCGTCTTCTTTTAGATTGTAAGAATTGACATTTTGCCCCAGCAGAGTGACTTCCCGCACGCCTTGTGCAACAAGACCTCGAACTTCTGTGATAATTTCATGACTGGAGCGACTGATTTCCCGCCCACGAACATGAGGAACAATGCAGTAGGAGCAAAAATTATCACAACCTTGCATCACAGTGACAAAGCGGGTCACTGTTTCCTGAAAAGTTCTTTCAGGAAACAGATTGAGGCGGGTTTCACGATCTTGGAAATCGGTTAGGCTGGCTCGCTGACGATTCTGTTCGACCTGTTGAACCAATTCAGAGAGACGATGGATATTGTGGGTCCCAAACACCAGATCAAGGTAGGGAACCTTTGCCAGCATCTTCTCCCCTTCCTGCTGCGCGACACAACCGCCAACACCGATAATCAGTCCCGGGCGCTGATCTTTGATCGGTTTAAAACGGCCAAGATGTCCATAAACCTTGCGTTCTGCCTTGTCGCGCACAGAACAGGTATTCAGCAAAACTAAATCGGCTTGCTCTGCTGAATCAACTTGAGAGTATCCAATAGAATGCAACAGAGCAGCAATCTGTTCAGAATCAACAACATTCATTTGACAACCGAATGTTTCCAGGTAAAAAGATTTATTCATTTATGTGGTCTCGCAAAAGGCATGATATGACTAAACAATAATTTGGGGAAAGTCGCGCATCATAGCGACCCGCTTCCCGGCAAGTCAAACAGAATCAGTTGTTGCTGATTTAGACTCTTTCTTTGGCAGATGATCAAGAAAATTTTCAGGGTGCTCTAAACACTCCAAGATAATTGGCGCACTCCCGTTAAATGACAAACGAATGCTGGCAAGACGCTGGCCGTATTGCTTCTGTTTAAATTGCTTATAATCACAGAGTTGATACGTAGAAGTGCTTCTGCCAATGATGCTATTGCGCACCAACAAACGTTGATCCGTTAATGCATAAAAGATTTCTTCCCAACGCAAACGTGCCAGAACCAACTGCCCAGGCCCAACGAAGAATGCTGCGATCGCCAACAATAGCGGGGCAACCGCCAACCACCAGGAATAGTTGTGTGCTCTCACAAGCTGGACACCAACCATCAGCCAGAAGCTGCTGGCCAGAAACAGAATTGTTCCGATTGTTGCCTGTAACCAATGTCGAAAGGTATAACAACGCGGAGCTGGACGCCCCTGCCAAAGAATGGTTTCACCCTCTTCCAAGGACCATTGATAACTGCCTTGACTCATTTCAATAAATTCCTCAACCGATCTGTCGCTGCTGTTCCTAATTTACTATTTTTATCAACCTCAACAACCGTCTGGTACAGTTGTCGTGCTCGCGATAAATTTCCTTGTGCTTCTTCAGCTTCAGCAAGGAGGAATGTTCCTTCAAGCGTCGGCAATAATTGCAAAGATGCTTCCAACTGTGTGATAGCTTTTTGCAATTGATGATTCTGTAGATAAAGATACCCCAGGCCCAACCGTGATTTGTAATAATCTGGGTCGATATTTACCGATTTAAGGATATAGCGCCGTGCCGGGATCATATCGTCCATACGCAGGTAAGCCATCCCCAAACTGGACAGTAACAGTCCGTGCTCAGGAGCTTCTTGCATCGCCTTGTGGTAGGTCTCAATCGCAATATCCAGTTGTCCCAGTAATTCGGCAGCACGCGCCTGCTCATAGAGTACGTAAGCCTGCGGATGTGCCTCTTCCAACTGCTGCAAAGCCTGTTCATGTAAAATCTTGCCGAGATGATCTCCCTGCTGAATGGTCCCTTTCGTTGCTATTGGATCACTTTGTTCAACCTGCGGGGTCACGGCACAACTGGATAATAAAAGCAGCAGAACAAACAATAATGGGCACTTCATAAGCGAAAATTCCAATTCATATTTAAAAACGGTTGCACACAAGCGACCCTGTGATTATAAATGAACTGATAATCATCTGACAATAACTTAACATGGTAAAGGAGTGTTGATGATTTCCGCAACTACTGCAACAAAATTACTGCAAATTGCTCGCGACGCAATTATTCATCAGGTTAAGAACGAGGATTATAGCCCGGCGCCAAGAGATGAAAAAGATCTCAATATTCGTTCTGGTTGTTTCGTGACTATTACGCAGGATGGCCATTTACGCGGCTGTATCGGGAATTTTCAATCACAACAACCACTGTTTCAGGAAGTTGTAACCATGGCGGTGGCAGCGGCAAGTCAAGATCCGCGCTTTCAACCAATGAGTCGAGACGAACTGAACAACTTCAGTCTGGAAATTACCATTCTATCGCCTCTGGAGAAGATTTCCGCTATCAATCAAATAGAAGTTGGCACACACGGTATCTATATTGTGAAGGGTCACAATCGCGGGGTATTATTACCCCAAGTCGCCACCGATTATGGCTGGGACAGAGAAACCTTTCTGCAACAAACTTGCGTGAAAGCGGGTCTTTCTGAAAACTCATGGCAACAGCCAGATGCAGAAATTTTTATTTTCAGCGGTCAGATAATTAGCGAATAAACTTAAAGTAAACTCAAGTTATCTGGACATAAGTATTTGTAAAAATTACAAAAATTATCGTCAGTAACTAGGGTTTTGACAACTTACGAATCTGTTTCAGCTGTTGATGAAAGGCATTGGTAATCGCTGTAAGATCAGGAATCTGAACCTCGCTGAAAATATTTTTTTTCTGTGAGCAAAGGATAAGAACCGTACGCATAGCACCGCGAACATAAATTGCTTTCGCGACATAGGAATATAACCCTTTGGGAACAAACAACATCCAATCAATCGCTTTAATGCTGCTTTGGGTATCATCGACAATCAAATACTCAAGGTTTTCTTTTTCAATATTTTCTGCGATGGTGCCTGCATAGGGAAACTGACTAGCAGGCTTGAGGGGATTACTCATTTCGCCTATTGAATATACGAAAACTTTATTTTTACGCGCATAGATGTCGGAAAACATGACCACATCCATACCAGGAAAGACATCTTTAGCCTGATAAATTCGCGCCAGCATGGCATCAACCGAAGTGCACTGAGCCAGATCGGTACAGATCTGCACAACTTCATTCTTCTCTACAGTTTTTACAATTCTGGGTGTCACTAAGTTTTTTTGATCAACCCAATCAATGACTGCCAAACGAATATACCCTTCTCCTTTATGAGAAAAATACTCTAACTGGCAAAATGCTTTGTGTTTAGTATCATTCACAGCTGACAGCAGAAGTTCCAACGTCAGCCGTCTATCGAATAAAAGGTTTTCAAGAATTTGGGGCAGCTTGATATCCCCCAAAACCAGATCATCAAGACGGTATTTTTTGCCTGAGGACAGATCAATTCCTAGTTTTTTTTGGAAAAGAACATTGGCATCCAAGAGCGTTTTTCCCTGTTCTTTGAACAGGGCTGTGGGATACTCTTCTTCTGCTACCTCAAGTAATCGCTGATCCTGCTGATTGAAAATATTTTTCAGCCAAGCAATATGCTCAGTAATTTCCTCGACCGCTCCTTCGTAGAAGCGGTAATCACTGGTTGGCCATCCAGTCAATTTAAACCAGTAGATTGTATTATCACACTGAACACGAAAGACGGTTCTAACTGGAATGCGCTCTTTGAAATTTGTCATGGCGCGATCTACCAAAGTTCGATCATCCGGAAAAAGAAGTTTATCCCGATAAGCACGGTCCTTGAAGAAACGATAATTTTCCAGGCCAAGAACCCCAACCGTGCCTTCATTTAAATTAACAAAAGAACGCTTAGACAAATCGAGTCGCCAGAAGAGCATCTTTAATTTATTCAGTGTTGCTGGAACCGATTGCATTTCGTACGCAGTCATTCAATCAACCTTATTTTATCTCAATCCAAAGGATCAAATTTATCGGTGTCAGCATAACAGAGCGGACAGACCCAGCCTTCCGGTAGATCGCCAAACTCAACTCCTGGTGGAATTTTGTTCATTTCATCACCTTTTTCCGGGTCGTAAACGTAGCCGCAACAAGTACAGATATAACGCATGGTTAAACCTTTCACTGGTAAAATGAATTTTCAGCAACTAAATAGCAAAATATTTGGCTTGCGGATGGTGCACCACAATCGCCGAGGTACTCATTTCCGGTACCATTTCAAAAGACTCAGTCAAGCTGACACCGATATCTTCTGGCTGCAGCAGTTCAAACAGCGGACCATGCGCTCCCAGATCGGGACAGGCAGGATATCCAAAACCGTAGCGTGAACCTTGATATCCTTGTGCGACATAGGCATCCATTTCACCGCCATCGTGTTGAATTCCCATTTCTATACGCATCTTCTCATGCCAGTATTCTGCCAGCGCATCGGTCAATTCAACGCCAAGACCGTGCAACATCAGATAATCGTGATAGCTGTCCGATTCGTAGAGCTGTTTGGTTCTTTCTGCTAACCGATCACCGAGAGTGACAACAAAAAATCCAACCTTATCACCGCCCTCTTTAGCATTACGTAAGTAATCGGCAATACAAAGGCCGGGAGCACTTACCTGACGTGGAAAATTGAAGACCTTCTCACCGGAGTCACTGCTGATCAGCAGGTTATCACCTTCACTGACACAATCGAAATAGCCATAAGTCACTTTCGGTTGCAGCCAACCTTCGCTCAGTGATTGCTCTTTTAGACGCTGGAACAGCGGCAGAACCGTAGCACGATTCAACTCGGCATATTCTTCCTTCGATATCTTTCCGCGTCGGTAGCCCCAGCGTCCTCTGAATAACGCCGCTTCGTTGAGGAAACTGAATAATTTTTCGGCATCAATATCTGTAACCAACTGACGACCCACAAAAGGAACCGTCGGTGGGCGGAACGAACGGTCTAAAACCTCTTGTTGTGGACTGGGGCGATTTTTAGTAACAGTACTTTCTTCCCATTGGGTTGATATCAGTTTTCCCGCTTCAAATTCACGAATCGCTTTCAACCCGGCAAAGGCATCAGCACAATACACGAACGGGTGCTGGTAATTTGGCACACAATCCATTGCAACA